>JAKALI010000005.1 GCA_021813195.1 Pseudomonadota bacterium | reverse complement strand
GTCAGATAGTCGGCCGCTTCGAGTGGATCAAAAATCACCGTCACGGCCCGCACGTCATCATCGGGATACCGGCTGTCGAAGATCGTCACCGGGGCGACGAAAATGTTCTGGTTCGGTAATCCCTTTTCGTCGGCGTAGCGGTCGTGCGTCTTGTAGCTCCCGACGCGGATCGCGTGAGAGATCAACCCGGTTGCCGGGTCCTTGACCACCTGATAGCAGCTGACGTGCGTGTGCCCACAGCTCAGCACATGGTCTCGCCATCCCATCTGCGCGGCCTTGCTCGGTCCGTGCGCGGTGTTCCACTGGCTATGGCCTTGGAAGTCATGCCGGGCGTTGACGCGGAACTCTCGACCATCCGGCGTCTTCAGCGCGAGTCGCGCGCCGTTGTGCTCATACAGGCTGTTAGCTTGATGGCTCATCCACTGGACCGGATCACCCGCTCCGGACCACATGTCATGGTTGCCCCCGATCAGGTAGAGCCAGTGCGTTGACGAGATGAGCCACTCCACGAGCACCCACGCCTCGCGTGCACTGGTCGCCTGATCGCCGTAGAGCCGCGCGAGTCGGCCCACCCAGTTGTTTGAGTAATCACCCACATTCGCGCCGAATAGCCCCTCGGTCTTGTTGATGATCTGGACGTGCCGCTCAAGCAGCGCGATGTCTGTACCATCGTCGTCCACGTGGGGATCGCCAAGGTGCGCCACGCCAAACGGCCCGTCGATCTGGACCGTCACCGGCACGAGTGCGCGGGCTTCCTTCGCCACTGACTTGCGGACAAACTGCGCTTTGCGGCGGATCAGCAGTTCATCGGCCGGCGGGGTTTCTTCCGGCAGTTCGGCTACCTCGAACGGCTTGCGCGCTGCTGTTGGCGTGGCCGCACAACCCTTGCAACGGTGGCAATCGCGGCGATGGGTCTCACTGCCGCAATCATCACACACCCCCTTAGCGTGGCTCCCCACTTACGCCTGCACGCGTTCGGCCCGGTACTGCTCCAGTGCGGACCTGAGGGCTTGCTTTGTCTTGAGGACTTGGACGCTGGCCTCAACCATCGCATCGCGCAACGCTGCGAACTGCGGTAGCAGGGCGAGCGCGCGTTCTTCGTCAGTGAAGTCCGCGAGGTCCACGGCGTTCGACATAATCTTCAGCGCCGCGGCTTTCTTGTCGGCGCCAGATGTGAACAGTTCCTTCGACGCCTCCACGATGTTGACCGCCTGATCGGCGTGGTTCACGAGAAAGCCGAGCACCTTACCGATGTCGAGTTTCCGAAAGTTAATAGCCATGCTGAACTCCTTAGAAGTTGGACAACCCGAGCGCGGAGAATCCGCCGATCACGGCACCCTGAAACCACCGAAACGCGGCCAAGCCCCACGAGTACTGACGCGCGTCCGCGAAACTCTTCCATGACCGGAACGCCTGAAAGTCCACGGCGGCGGCCGACAGGGTGCCGGTAATGACACCCAACAGAATCGGATTACTCACATGCAACAGGCTCATGGCGTTACTCTCCTTTATCGAGCGATGTGAAAGAGCGTGACGTGCGGTCGGCTGGGCAATTGAACGCGCGCGCCCCAGCCGTCGGCCCAACTGATCGCGTACGGCGGCAGGTCGGCGGAGGTGTGCAGGATGACGACATACGCGCCATCGGCGGAGAGAAACGAATACGCGCGCACGACCACTCCGCCCACTTCGGCGAACTGCGCCGATGACACGGGCGAATCGCGCCAACCGACGTTCTGATAAGTGAGCGCCTCCGTGGTTGGGATGGCCGTCGCGCCGGCGACAAAGGCGCGCGCACACTTGCGCTGGATGGGACCGAGCGGCAGCGCATCGAGCCCCGCCTGTGAATGGAACACCCCGCCGATATCAAATAGGCGGTCGAGCAGACCGAGCGCGAAGAAAAACGACGGATCAGCCAGCCGTCGGCCGGGATCGTCCGCTTCCGCCGCGCCCATCGGCTCGGAGTTCAAGACGGGTTTCTTTGCCGCCTCAAGGATCGCGCGCAGCTCACGTACGCGCCGCACCTGATTCCAAGTGTCCCGTCCTCGGTCCAGGTGCGCCGTGATGAAGTCGCCCGAAGGGATGGGCCACACGCCGTCCGGCGTGGGCTCGTCAAAGGGCGGCGCCCCGAGCGCCCATGGCAGCCCTGAGCGCGCGAACGCCGCGCGACAGGTACGATCCAGCCATGCGGCATCGTTGACGTCATTGCTCTGTGTGGGGTGGTAGTACTCGTTGGCGCATTCGGGCAGGTTCGCCGGATGCTGCGCGAGGATGTCCGCCACGGCCCGCAGGTGCGCCGGCACGTCATAGCCGCCGTCTCGGCTGTCGGTCACGGCCGTGACGAGCACACGCATGCCCCGCTGGTTCGCGGCTGTCAGCAGGCCCGGCAGCGCCGCACGGGCGCTCTCAGCGGTCTGCCCCGCCCATGCCAGCCGGCCCGCGAAGACGCGAATCCCGTTGAAGCCGAGGTCTTTCCACTCATCAAGCAGCGCGTCACGCTCGGCGGGGGTCCGCCGCAGGACGGATAGCTCAGAGGCGAAGATCGGCCGGTAGGTCTGCCCGTCCGGTGCGGCAAATCGAGTCCCGTCCACACGGAGCGGTCCCAGACGCTTCGCCGCTTCCGCTGCGGCCGCCGCGTCCTCCGCGTCCTTCTGGAGCTTGGCCCGGTGCGCCACGCCTTCGGAAGAATCGTGCACGGGCTGCCGAATCGCCTCCCCGCTCACGCCGTGCTTGAACTGCTCGACACAGGCCGCCACGGCTGAGTCTTCCCAGGCGCGCCCGAGTTCCTGCTGGGCAATATCCCGGCACTGCTGCGGGAACGTGGGATCAGACAGCACGACCGCCGGCGGATTCGGCGGTTGCGGTTTCGGAGTCGGGATCGTGACGCAGGCGGCTATCAGTGCAGACCAGACGATGATGCTCAGCCTTCTCATGGTTGCCCTTTCGTCGATGGCTTGATGGCGTGTTTCGATCCGGTCGTGCCGCCGAACAGCGCACACGCTCCGGTGGAATGCCCCGTGCTCGGCACGGTCGGATCAATCGGCGTCGGCATCTTGCCGCTCGTGACTTCCACCACTTCAAGGTCACCGAGGGACCAGTCGTGAAGGATGGTCTTGCCGGGGATCAATGGATAGGCCATCACTGTTGCCCCGTCCGCATCATGCGCGACAGCGTGATCGCCCGCTGGCCCACCTGGTGACACCATTGCGAGTTCAACATCTCGTCGGCCGCCGCGTCCCACTGGCCCGCCATCGCCGCCGCAAGAAACCGCTTGAATGTCAGCAGCTTGTGAATCCCGAGGTTGAAGCACATATCAGCCAGCACGAGCTGCCGCGTCTCGCTAAGTAGCGTCCACCATGAGCAATAGCGGTCGAGTTCCAACCGGACGCGCTCGATGTCATTGGCGAGCAGGATGCCGGATTCTTCAGCGGTAATGCCGCAGTCGGTCAGGTTCCGCCCGACGCCAATCGTGAGCTTGCCAGCCGTGTCGGTGTAGGGCTTCAGCACGTTGCCTTCGTGCTGGATCAGCAGCGAGGACAGCGCAGCGACGTTCACCGCAATACTCCGAGCATCTTTAGTGTTGAGAACGTGGCGACAATCGTCCCCAGCACAAGCAGAACATCCCACTTCGTGATCTGGCGATTCTCGCCACCAAGCGGCGTGTACGGCTTCCGGTCGTTTTGAAGCGCCTCGACAACGGGCTTGACCCCGGCGATGTACTGGGCGTGCGACTGCACCTGCCCATTGGTGCGCTTGACCTGATCCGTCAACCCGTCGAGCCGACCGTCAATTGCGTCGAACCGCTGCCCGTTGGACCGCTCCAATGACTCGAATCGTTGGGCCGCATTGCGCTCCATCGCATCGAACCGTTCGCCCAACATCCGAATCACTTCGTGATCCATGCTCGTCTCCATAGGATAACGCCCGCCGTTATCCGTTCGGCCTATTTATTTGATCGGCTTCGTATTCGGCGCGTCCTTCTCGCGCTGCGCCTTTCGTGCCGACTTCGCCGTGAGGTTCGGGTCGGCGTTCGTGGTCGCAATCGGATGCGCCTGCGCCCGCAGCGTGTCCACTTCCGCGCTGAGTTCCTTGATCGCATTCACCGCCGCCGCAAGGATTGGACGATCCTGCAAGGTCAAGAAGCCATTCGCGCTCTGTCCGACCGCCAACGGCATCACCGTCTGGACGTTCTGCGCGGAAAAGCCACCGTAAAGGTTGTCGCGTTCTAGCCCGCTCGCCGCGTTGTAGCCATGCTGGATCGGCTTCAACGCGAGGACTTCCGAGAGGCCGTAGGTGAGCGGCGCGATGCGATCCTTCATGCGCTCGTCGGAGACGCTGGTGATGTTGCCGCTCGCGTCAAACGTCGCCGTGCCCGCGCCGTATCCAGAAGCCTTAAGCAGTCCCGAAAAGGTCGCGAGCGAGCCATTGTAGGCCAGCGTGAGCGACAGCGCGGACCCGTAGAATCGTAGATCCGTGCTACCGGACGGCGAGTAGATATCCCACTGTGAGGCCGTGCCGCCCGCGCGACCCAGATGCACGCCGACATCCCCTGTGCTGCTCTGCGTGGCGGTCACCTGTGCCCCGGCGGTATTCGTGGCCGTCACCGCCCCCGCGTTCCACACGCCGGAGGTGATCGTGCCGACCGTGGTAATCGCGGTTGTTGCGCTCCAGCTTGGCGCCCCGGACGTTGTGGCAATCAACACCTGTCCGGTTGTGCCGTTCGGGATGCGCGCCCATTGTGACGAGGACGACGCATACGCGAGGTCATACGCCGCTTGTGACGTAACGGCAATGCCTCCAGCGCGCAGGGTTGTCAGGTTGTCCACTACGTCGGTATTCCAGATTGCCGCCGTGATAAGGTCGCCCGTGGCGCGAGTTGTGGGTGCAGTCCAGGCCATGATTAACTCCTGACGTCTTCAGCCGTGGCGGCCGGCACGATGGCTTCCGTCTCGACGTTGAGCGTGTATTGCTGATCCGGGTCTAACCCGGCATTAGTGAACACCTTCCGGTGCCGCTGGATCGCTTGCGCCATCTGCGCCTGCTGCTCGTGCTGCAGAAGTTGCAACCCCATTTGCGAGGCGGCGATCTTCCAAAACTGTGGATGCGGGCTACTCATGTCGTCTGCTCCTAGAATCCCAACACCGTGGTGCTGCCTAATTCGGACGCACCCGCGGTGCCAAGTTGCCATGCTGAAAACGGCTCGGCCGGAATAAGGCCATACGCGCACGTCATCCAGAGCGCCCCGGAGATCGTCAACGAGACGGACGCCACGATGGCCTTGACGGCCGAAAAACCCGTGACGGTTTCAGAGACCGTGATGGCGTCTCCCGGCTCTAGTTGCAGCGCAATCGTCGTGAGCGCGGCCGTGCTGTTCGCGTCAAACTCAATCGACCGTGGCTGCGCGATGATGGACTGCCGCTGAGAGAAGATGTAATCCGCGTAGGACTGCGCCACTTGCGGATCGTCCTGATAGCTCAGGTCGATCGTGATGGGCTTAGCCACGATGGTAGACGTGTCCGAGGCGTAGGTTTGCGGACCCAGGTCGTAGATACCCTGCCCGCGCACTTGGAGCAACGCGGCGCCCGCGCCATCCACGAGATACATAGTCTGTGCGCTCGTGTTGGTCAGGGTGATCTTCGCCTTGGTCGCAAACGGCGCAAAAGTGACGGTGAGCTGCGCCGATAAGTCCGCGCCGAGCCCGTCCGCTTGCGCGTTCGCGCCGAAGTCGGTATTAGCCACGAGCGGTTTCACGACGTTAATCGCCCCAATGAGCGTCCGCGATTCGTTCGGGTCACGGAAGGATACCCACAGCACCGTGGTGGCCCCGGCTTCCAGTACGCGCCCGGTTCCGGTGTCCCGATACAGCACGGTTGTCGCTGCCGCGTCAATGGACGGCGGGTGAATCGTCACGCGCACCAGGTTGTAGACCGCATCGAGCGAGTTCGGCGCCTCGAACGCCGATAAGGCGTCGTCGTTAAAGGTATAGAGACTCGTGCTGCGCGCCCGCGTGTGTCGTGAGCGGAAGATCAGCGTCCCGTCGCCCTTGATCGCCACCATGCCGTACGATGCCTGTGCGGCCCGCTGAATTGCCCCGATGGCTTTGCTCTCTGCGCCCAGATCATGAAACGCATACGGGAAGCTATCCACGCCCGCGTCGATGTCGGTTGTCACGGGGTCTTCGTCAACCGAGAGCGTATTGAGCACCGCCGTGATGAGTTCCGCTTCGGTCTTGTTCTGCTGAATGGCCACCTCGCGTACGTCAGCATCAGCGATCTTCCGCATGGCGTCGTAGGAGGTCACGCGCACGCGCTGGGATTCGTACTTCCCTGATTCGACCGAGATGTTGTAGACACGCCCGCGGTGCTTGACGTAGGTGCGCTGGCAGGTAATCGTGCCAGCGGCCGGCGGCCCAATCCCGGCCACGCCGACATACGTGAACGTCGAAGCCCCGGTCACAGTGATCGGAAATGCGCCGTTGTAGGAATTGCCATTCGTCACGCCAGCAATGAGCACCCAATCGCCAGTCGTGCGTCCGTGTGGCGTGGCCGTGGTTGCCGTCGCCGTGGTGCCCGAATGCGTGATGGATGATACAGAGATCACCGCGTCTACTGAATCGCAGCACGCCACCTTGCACGCCACGTCATAGCCCCAGCCCGGCAGTTGGTTGGCGTGCAGCGGCGAATATCGCCCCTGCTTGCCGCTCGCGTTCCCCGCCGAGTTGTTCAGCGTAAACTCACACACGCCGGAATCTGCCACGCAGTCCGTGGGGGCAAACCCGTTGATGCCATAGCGGATGCTGATGCCATCGCTGGACATGACATCAGCCGAGATGTCGGTCCATGTCCATGACGACGTAAACAACTGCACCCAGACCTTGACCGCCGAGAGCGCCATCAGGACACCTTCGCCAGTCTGTCCGCGACGACGCGGGCGATCTGATGCGGCAGGTCACGCGACTGACGTTTGAGGTCGCCGCGTAGCTGGCGCAGCTCCGAGCTGAGCGGAGACAGGTCAAGCGACGGCGCACTTGTGCCAGAGTTCAATGCGCGCAACCCGCCCGCCCCGAGGGCCGCCATACCTCGGCGGTTGACCACGCCTTCACCGGGCGTCAGCATGGCCGGTACGGTATCAGTGCCACGCGGCTTGAACGACAAGAGCCGACCCATCGCCTGCGTCACGCCGCCCGAGGCGAGATACTGCACTCCGGCCGAAGTCACCAGCCCGCCACCGGCCGCATAGTTCGGATCTGGTCCGCCTTGCTGGTCATACCAGACCGGAATGTGCAGACCGGCCGACCACTCATCTTTGATCTGCTGATACGCCTCGCGGGCGGCATTTTTGATGACTGACACGGCGACGGTTCCGGCGTCAGACGTGTTGTCCATTTGCTTCTGGAGTGCTGCCGTCTGGGCGTCAATCGCCTCAATCTGCGCCCGCGCCTGCGACTCAACGATGCCCATAACTTCCTCGGGGGCTTCGTTGGAGATCGAGTCCATGAGCGACTGACGCGCCTGGTCCAGGTCGGTGATCTGCGACTGAATCTTGTCCTTCACGGCCTGCAATGCCGTCGTCTGTTTCTCGGCTGCGTCTTTGGCGGCCTGTGCGGTCGCGGCTTCCTGCTCGGACTGCTTCGCCAGCGCGGTGTTGATTTCTGCAATGATGCGCTTTGCGGCCTCGGGATCGTTCTTCCCGACGCCCTGCGTGAGCGCGATCCAGAATCGCTCCGAGTCGGCCGGCAGTTTCTCGCCGAGCATCTTGTGGAAGGCGTCGAATCCGCCGAAGGTGGCCACGTAGTCCTCGACGGCCTTGCGGCCATCGTGGCTGAAAATCTTGCCGATGGTTGAGCCGAGCAGCCCTAGCGCGGCGATCGAGCCGCCGATCCAGTCGCCCTTCATAAAGGCGCTCGCCATGCCCTGAATCTGACTGGCCGCGTTGATCGCAAAGTTAGCGATTTTGCCGAACTTCCCGCCGATGCCATTGGCGAACGCCGACGCGCCCGCCAGCACGTCTTGAAATGACACCTTGAACTTTGCCGGGATGGCGACCGCGATCGCATCCAGACTGACGCTTGTACTGCGGAGCAGATCCGCTATTGACGCCGAAACGATCGGAGCCAGCGGCGGAATCGTCTGCTGCACCTTGGCGCCGTACTTCGTCACGGACTCGGTGAGCTTCTGGAACCCGGCCACGGTCGGCGGCACGACGTGCGCGTTGAAGTTCTGATGGGCGGCCCAGAATGACAGCAGCATCGGCGGCAAGAGGCCGCCCTGTCTCAGGTAGCCATCGAGCGCCTTGGTTAGTTCTTCGGTCTGCCCCTTGTTGAGGCCGCCCTCCTTGGTCGCCAGTTTGAACGCTTCAGCGGTATCCCTGATCTGTTCCGCAAGCTTCTTGCCGGTGTAGGTGTCCGCGAGGTCGCGGATCTTTTGCGCGTGGGCATCGACGGCCTTCGACGTTTTTGCGCTCTCGTTTCCAAGTGATACCGTCGGGCCAATCGTCAAGCTGAGCCCTGACGACATGTCGTAGGTGCCTTTGGCCACACCCTTAATAGCTCCAGACTGACGATCAAGCGCGGCTTTAAGTTCGTCCTGCTGCTTAATAGTGAGCGGCGTAGAGCTATTCCATAAATCACGCACCAGCTTGGCGTCAGAGGATGCCTGAATATTTCGACGCATCGCCGATGTGCCCTGGTCGAGTTCATGGCTTAACACCAGCGCCGCAGCGCCAATGGCGATAAAGGCAGCTACGACTGGATTTGCCGCTAAGAGTCCCATGCCGACATTCAGCGACTCGACAGCGGCAATGAGAGCAGGAATCTGTGTGGCGGCAGCGGCCCCAAGGGCAAACGCCAGCACTTGCCAATGGCCGGCTACGCTCACCAATGCTTCGCCTGTCAGAATGAGCGCGCGATTCTTAAATCCCTCCCATGCGTCCTGTGCGGCTTTCAATTTTTCGACCGTCTCAGACGACATAACCTTCGTCCGGTCGCCAACTTCGCGAATGCCATCCTTAATCGCTGGCAACAAATCCTGTCCTGACTTGCCGAACAGCCGCACAGCCGCCTCGGCCTGTAGCATCGGATCAGGAATACGTCGAATGGCTTCTGAGATCGCGTAAAACGCATCCTCCGGCTTCATCGCGCGGATTTGCGTAAACGACAGCCCGGTCTTTTTGAGCACTTCGATGGTGCTGCTCTCGCCCTTCGAGAGGTTGGCATTCATCTTTGAAATAGCCGTGCCGAAGGCATCAATGGTCGTGCCGCTCTGGCTGGCTACGTATTGCATGCGCTGCGTAAACTCAGTGGAGGTCCCGAGCTTGCTCGACAGATCGCCGATATTGCTCGCGGTGTCAAAGACGGATTTCCCAAAGCTCACGACCGCCCCGATCCCCATGCCGATCCCGAGCACGCCCGCGAAGCCTTGAATCTTCGACCATGCGGCCTGAATCTTGTCGCCAAATCCCTGAGCTGGAGCCTGTGCATCTCGGAGCTTTTGTGCTAGCGCGGTGAACTGGCCCGGTATTGGCTGTCCAGACCGCTCCAGTTGCGACATGGCCGTCTCAAGCTGCCTCAGCGCCTTCGATGAATCAGCCGCCGAGAGCGTCTTGACTTCGATCCCCTGCATGGCCGCCGTGACCTTGGCCGCCTGCTCGACGATCTTCGCGCTGTTGCGATTCCAGTCCTCTTGCATCTTGGCGACCGTGGGGCCGTACTTCTCGATGGCCCCGCGCCCGGCCTCGAGACTGGTAATCAGTTCAGCCGTGTTCGCAACGATCTTAACGGCGAGCTGTGGATTCTTGGCAGCCATTACCGTCCAACCTCATCCAGCCATGACTGCACACGGTCTTCGAGTCGTCGCATATGCGGGCCTTCTTCGAGCGTCACGGACGGATAGAAAAACTCCCGTGCCGTCATGAACTTCGTGCCCCATTCCAAGAAGTAGTCCACGGGCGGATGTGGCCCCTTGGTGTAGCCGAACACCCAGTAACTCCTGCCGTCGTCGCCCAATTCCCAGTGAATCCCCGCCTGTGTGTCCCCGGAGGCGCGCGATACTCGGCCCTTCGCCTCGGTGACGATCCGGTCCGCCGTCTCTCGGCCCACTTCCGTGCACACGAAGTCCGCCGACTGCGCGAGGCGCGTCAGTCCGTCAATGAGTTCCCGTGACTCCACGGAGACATCGAACAGCTTCGACACTGACCGTTATTCCCCCTCGTCTTCGTCTTCGTGCGCCAACGCCAAGTCAATCGCCTTGATCCGCTCCACCATCTCCGTGGC
Source organism: Pseudomonadota bacterium (assembly GCA_021813195.1). The sequence continues at coordinate 18,461 of JAKALI010000005.1, read as the reverse complement.
GGGCCATTCCGTCGGAGGCTTGGTGTCCATGACGTGCTTCGTCTCGTCAAACAGCCGCGCCTCTAACACCCCATCCAACCAGCCCGCCGGCGTCGAGAGCCATTCCTGCAACGCCTCCGATGGCCGGCAGTGCAACGCCTCGGACAACCGGCTGATATACAGAAACTCCGGCATCGGCCCCTTTCCCTCACATGCGAGAAAGAGAGCCGTTAGCCGTTTTTTTCGTCGGCCGCCTGTTCATCCGCCGTGCGGAACAATTCGGGCCGCGTCAGCCGCATGATTTCGTGTGACAGGAACGTCCGCTCCGTGCCGTCCATGTCGGCAATGTTCTCCGGCGTGACCTTCTCCGGCTCCGACCACGACACAATGCCGCGCTCCAGCACGATCTGCACGTCGTAGCCGTTCAGCGGATCGGCCTGCACGGCTTTCACGTCGGCCGACGGTGCCGCCTTGAACGTCTCGGCCATCTCCTTCTGAAACGCAAGGCCGAGCCGCTTCACGCCCTCCATGAGTTGCAGGGCGTGCTCGGACTCGGCGCGCTCTAGGTGGCGGCCGGACAGTTTGCGAATGACGACGGACGCGCCGCCGGGCGTGGTCACAGTCTTCTGCGTGCGATTGGCGAACATAGCTAAACCTCTCAGGGGAAAAAGGGCGGGCGGCCACCACGGCGGCCCGCGCGTTATCCTGCTGGCGCCCCCGCGCCCGCAAGCTAGGTCGTGTCTAGGTCCACGCGGCCAACCCGGCCTGAACGAACAGCGCCGTGTAGCCGGTCAGCTTGCCGTTGTTCATGATCGGTTCGAACTCGGTGACGTAGCCCTCGACGGTCAACGTCTTCAAGTCGCCAGGCACGACCACCAGCGTTCGCGTCGAATCGCTGGGGAGTGTTTCGAGCGTCGAAAACACGACGTGCGGCCCCGTGGTCGCCGTGGTGTCCCAGTTGCCACCGATGGTCACCGGGCCGAACTTCTGTTTCCCGGTCGGCGTGTTCTTTTCGTAGTTCGCGCCGAAAGGCGAGTTCTCTTCCGTGATATGCGAGATTTTCAGCCCGCCGATGCTCAGGACGTGTGCCGTGATGTCGCGCGGTGTGCCGCCGTGATCGTCGATCGTGACGGTCGCACTCGAACTGCCGTATTTGCCTGCCATGCCTTACCTCCCAATACCCGCCACTCGGAGAACGCCCGCCGTTATCCGTCTTGCCTTACCATCCGCGCCAGCGCGAGGCGTTCTACTGGCCCCCGCAACGCCGCAATCTGCCGCACGACCGCCAGTACGGCCGGCGCGTCGTCACTTCCCGACGCCTGACACAGCGCCAAGTCTTCCCGCGCGTCTGCGTTCAACTGCTGCAAATAGCGCAGCGCGTCCGCAATGCGCGCGTTCGTCATTACGTCCGCGCCACGCCGCAGAACGCCGTAATGGAACCTATCCCGGTGACATTCCCGTCGTAGCAGATGTACCGATCCACAACCCCGGTCACGGTCGCCCGCTCGGCATACGGTGCCGTCACGTTGTCCGCGAAGGTGATGAGGTCTGCGTAGGTGGTGTCGTCGGCTGAGTCGCGCAACTTGCCGACGAAGTTTGTAAAGCCGCTGCACGCCTTGACCTGTTGATAGCCCACAGCCCCTCCGCTGGAATTGGCCCGCACGAACGATCCGCCCGTGCCGGCTCCCGTGCTGAGCGATGTGTCAACAGCCACGGAATACGTCGTCGTGCTGATCACAGTCACGGCCTGCTCGGAATTGATGCTCGGCCCCGTGAGAGAATTGCCCGTCGTGAGAATCAAGTCACCAGACGTCAGGCCATGCGGGACTGACGTCGTGACCACGCACGGGCTGGCCTTTGTCGCGGACGCAATCGGGATGTTGTATTGCGACGGGTCCAGCGTGTAGTCCGTCACGGTGCCGAGCGTCTTCGTGTTCCAGTCCGCCGTGAACGTGGCGAGCGGCTGGACGATCATGCCGGGGTTCACCTGGCCGGTAATCAGATGGGTTGCGCTCGCCTTCGTGAGCTTGCCGTCCGAGATCAACGGCTCATACTCCACGCTGTCGAGTCCTTCAAACCCGTAGAAGACCGCGCCGACCGTCTGACCTTGGCAGCCGAAACACGCGACCCGCTTGGTGGCCTGCGGCGTCGTGCCCATCTTCGACGCCATCGCATCGTGCAGACTGTTCGCGGTCGTGTCGAAGTAGCCCTGCCCCTGGCTGATCGTGGCCTTCTGTTTTCCGGTCGGTGAGTTGGATTCGTAGTTGTCGCCGAGTCCGTCAGAGGTTTCGGTGATCGCGGTGTGCTTGAAACTCAATGACGCCAGCTTTGACGCCAAGAAGTCGTAGCCGTCCACCAGAAACAGCGCCGAGGATGATCCGAACTTCGCCATTACGCCACGTCCTTTCCGAGCTTCACGCTGGTCGCCTTTGCTCGCACCGCGGGCGCGATCTTGCCGGAGGCCAACAGTTTAGCCAGCGCGTCAGAGACCGTGCCGCCGTGCTTCCCGGCCGGCACGCGCTCACACGTATCTCCCTCAGCCGCGATCGTCGCGCCGCTGAGATCCGACAGGCGCCGGAGCGCCACGAAGTCCCTGCCGTTTAGTTCCGCCATACCTGGTCCTTCCATTCGTAGCCACACGCCCCGCAAACGGGGTGCGGATGGCCAAATCCACCTGACGCCACGCGGTGCTCCTTGTGAGCACCACAGCGCGGGCAGGCGTCACTCGTCGAGGTCCGCGCCGGTCGTCCGTTCGGCCCGACAATCACGCGCTGGATATCGCCCGCCGTTGTCCGTTCGGTCATTGCTGCACCCAGAGTGTGAAGTTGCTGTCCACTTCGTGCACCTGTATCCCGTTCAACTCCGCGATCATCGGCGGGAGCGTTTCTTCCCAGCGCACTAATCCGCACTGCGTGAATCCGGTGATCGTAAGCGCGGCGTCGCTCAACAGCCCGATGAGCTGATCGTTGATGCTCTGCGCTTCCGTGAGGCTGCCGAGGTCGCTCCACACGTAGGTCCGCAAGTCCATCTGATAGGGACCATTCGAGGCGCCCAGCCCGCTTTGATTCGATGGCGTCAGCGTCCACATGGCACACGGCCTCGGCTGGTTCTCCGGCAAGGTATCGCCAATCCTCCCGCCCAGCGCGGTTTGTAGTGCCGTGTCCTGAAACAGATCGAACAGCGCGGCCGATGTGGCGGTGAGGCCGATAGCGGTCGTCATGCGCCCACCACGGAGGTTTCGAGAATCTGATACGTCAGCGTGTCCTGTGGATCAGGCAACACACCGTTGATTTCGAGCGTCTGCGCCGACATGCCCGCAGGCCAACGTGGGGTCCACGACAGGCGCATCGTTTCGCTCACGTCATTGCGCGAACGGATGCGGAAGCGATACATCATGTCTGACTGAATCGCCTTGAGCTGTAGCGACTCCCACGCTTTCAACGGGATGCACTCGGCCCACACGGTATCGAGCGTGCGCCACGATGCGCCGTTCGCGCCCTGCCCGCCCGTCGCGTTCGACGTGTAGACCACAGAGCCCGAGGTCGGCGTCGTCAGTGTGCCGCCAACGGTGAACGTAAACGTCTTCGTTGTTGGGACGCTGACAATCTTCCACTTGGCATTCCAGCCCGTCGCACAGCCGGCCAGCGTCACGTAATCCGTCGCTAGATAGCCGTGATCCACCGTCGTGGTGGCTGTCGCCGTCGAGCTGCTGCGCGTCAGAGACACGGCGAGCGCGGGCGGATCGTTCCGCTGGATGGTGACCCGTTCGCGCAGCGCACCGGATGCCATTAGGCCAACCCTGGACGGCGATAATTCGCAATGATCGAGTCGTAGACGATTCGCAGTGCGTCGAGCGCCTTGATGTCGCCGCTACGCACCACGTCATACGCAATCTGAAGCTGCAGACGCACGGCCAGCAGGAGCGCGGCCGGGATCGTGTGCGGCGTAATGGTGATCGTCCCTGTGGCCGGCGTGGTCGTGCCTGAGTCCACGACGAACGTAAACGTGCTCGCGCCCGTGACGATGACTTCCTGCACGCCGTTGTAGGCCGCCTGATTTGCCCCGGCAATCGTGACGTACGCCGCCGCCCCGAACGTGCTGGTGCTCAACCCGTGCGGCGTGGCCGTCGTCACGGTCGCTACGCCAGCCGTCTGCGTGATGCTTGAGACCGCCACATCAGCCGCGTCGGCATAACCCACCGCGCACCGAATAACGATCGGCTGGAGCCATCGGAGATTCGTCGGCCACACGCCGCCGCTGGCGAGTCCGATGCGCGGTGGAATTGAAGCGGTGTCCACCGTGTAGTTCGACGCGGCGAGCACTGAGGCGTTACCGTCAAGGTCGGTCGTGGTAATGCTCGTCACCGACGCAAGCGGCCCCACCGGCAGCGTGACCCCGCGAAAGGTCGCATTCCACCAGGGCTGTGTCGAATAGCTCGTATCTGGGCCATATTCAACGCTGGGATCGGGCCACGCATCCAGCGCCACGTCCACGGTCTGCGGCATCAGGCGCAAAGCGCAATCCGTCTCGACCGTGTTGCGGGCGGCGGCAATCAGTCCGGCGATTAGCGCGTCATCGTCCGATCCAGACACCCGGAGCCACGTCTTCGCCAGCGTGAGGCTCACCGGCTCGCCGGCAGGCTTCGCGTAGTCCGTGACAGCGAAATGGATCGGGACGGTCATCGGCGCTTCTTGCCCTTCGTCGGCTGCGTGTTCATCTCAACCGGCGCGGATTCGATGTGCGTCTCGATGACCTGCTCGGGCGCATCAACGCGCTCGGCGCGGCCCGCCGCTATCTGCAGCAATGCCACGTCGTCAGGCACGGCTGAGACCGTGCCGCACCGTGCGGACCCGGACCACTCAGACAAGACGCGAATCAGCATTAGCCGCGGTCCACATAGACGTAAAAAGTGCCCGTCCGCGGAGTGGTTCCAGCCGTGGCCGAAGTGACCGCAATCTGAATGCGCTCGTCCGAGACCGGGATCGGCGTCAACACCGCCGTGCCGCCGGCCGCGTAGAGCGCAGCCACGCCCGCCGTGTCGCTGACTGCCGCCTGCGGGTAGACATCCACGCTGGCGTTCACATTCGTTTGCGTCCAGATATTCAGGCCGGACGTACCGGCCGTCACGGCGAAGTCCACGCCGTTTTCGTACGACACCTTGGCATAGCGAATCGCACGCACGATGCCGTTGACGATGCCGGTATATCCAGTGCCGGAGCCGTCTGCCGCCGTGGGAATGACTACCGTTTCACAGACAATCATGGTGTCGCCTCAAGGTGTGGGGCGCGGCTCGGGTTATCCCGGCCGCGCCCCGTTGCATTACGAGTTCGGCAGCGCCAGAACCGTGATTGACGCCCCGCCCGTCCCCGTGCCGGCCGCCGCCGTCAGCGTGGCAATGATCGCGTTGGTGGACGTGTTGACGAAGCCGAACACGAAGTCTGATCCCGCCGCCGCATTCGTGAACGTCGCCGCCGCCGCACACTTCTCGATCGTGCCGGTCTCGCCGATCTTCAGGATCAACTGAGACGTGTCGCCCGTGGCGAAGGTCTCGTCGATGTGCACCAGCACCAGCACGCCGCGATTTTTTGTGGCGTGGGCCGCCAGAAGCGTCTTAGTCCCGGTGTCCGTCTTGATGTAGCTGGCCGAATTGCCGAGGCCGGCTGCCACCAGCGCCGCCACGCCAGCGCCCGCCGCGAGTTTTGCGTTGGTCACGTTGGCGTCTGCGATTTTCGCCGTGGTCACATTGGCGTCAAGGATCATTGCCGTGACGACCTTGTTGGCCCCGATCGCCGTGACGCCCGCGTTGGTGATCGTGACGTCGCCGCTGGGCGTGTTCGCAACGCCCTTGCCGGTCGCATCGCCAATCAGGATCTTGCCATCCGCTAGCGCAATGTCGCCGCCGGCGAGCAGCTTGTCGGTGATGTCGGCAATGGCGCCCGCCTGCAACTGCAGCGTGCCGCCAGATTCGACCGTGATGACGCCTCCGCTCGCTACGACCTGTGTGTCGCCGCCGTCCTTCTTGTAGATCTTGGGGGTGTAGCTCAAATCTGCTGCCATGATTGCTGTCCCTTCGTTCCGTTAGGCTGTGCCCGCCTGCTCGGAATTGAGCAGGCGAGCACTTGGCACGGTTCCGAACTACGCGAGCGTCAACCCTGTCGCCTGCGCAACGTTCGACGTGCCCGACACGTCGCTCGTCTGGTCCTTGCTCCGAGCGCCGTACTGCAGCGCCCAGATGCTCTCGACGGTGGACGACGTGCCGCACGCGCACGCCAGCTTCAGGTAGCGGTACCCCGGCTGAAAGACATCGACGATAATGTCTTCGTCGGACGTGCCGCTCGTGCATGTCGTGGTCGTGGCTGCTTCGCCCGCCGATGTGTCCGAGGCCGTCACGGTCGCAGTGTTGTTCGCCGCCGCCGTGCCGTAGGACGTGAAGAAGACCACGCCCTCGAATCCCAGCATGTCCACTTCGTCTGACGTGATCGTGGATGTCCCCGCGCCGGAGTAGTCCTTGATCTTCGTCAGCTTGCAATCGCTCGTCAGGTATTTGGCGATGATGTTCATGTCGCCTCCTACGAAGCCGCGTTGACGAGGACGCGCACCGGGTGCATGCCGGCGTCGATCAGGCCACCGTCGAACCGGCCGAAGGCCATCAGGCCCACCTGCAGGTTTTCCGCGTAGAGTTCGTTCAGGCGCACGACCTGAATGCCCTTCACGCGGCGGAAGTAGTACTGGGAGAAGTCACCGAACGCCACCGGCTTGGCAGACGCGCCCATGTCGGGCATGTCCTGGTTGATCTGGATCGGCTTGCCGAACAGGCGATCCGGGGAGCCGTCCGTCATGCCCTGCTTCCAGATGTACTGGCCGTCGCCGTCCTTCAGGAGTGCGATGGTCAACAGGGACGTGTCGTTGAACATCCAGCGCACGGCCGCGTTGTCGCGGTAGGCCGGATCAACGGAGTGCTTCAGCCGGAGCAGATCGTCCGGGCTGACCGTGGTGACGAATCCCGCCGCGCACGTGCGACCAACCGACGCGCCCGCGTAGGCGATGCCCTGAATGGTGCTGGTGCCCGCGCCAGTGGTCAGGAGCGCGTTGAGCTTGCGGGCCACGCGGATGCCCAGCGCCCGAGCCACAAAAGCGTCGATGCTGGCTGACGAGTCCTGCAGGAGCTGCTGGCTGATCTTGACGATCTTCGAGCTGACCACGTACGCCTTGAGGGTCAACTGTCCCACCGTTACATCCGTGCCGCCCGTATGCGCGCCGGCTTCAGCCACCTGTGCGCCCACGTTCGACGTGTCATCCACGGTCGGGAAGGGCAGATCCGCGCCCGTGTCCGTGTCCAGCGTGGTCACCGGGGCGGACAGCATGCCGCCGAAGCTCTTGAGGGCTTCGACGATCTGGCCGTAGAACCGGGTATCCGGCGCGATCGTGTAGCCGCCCACGTTGCCAGTGGTGCTCTGGTCGCGGAACTCCGGGTTGTCCATCGCCGCGAGGATCGAACGATGCTCCGCCGTCGCGCGGCCCCGCAGGAACGCGGACACCGCTTCGTTGCGCTGTTCGATGTTCGGCTTTTCGCCCTGTTCGCGAGTCTCGGTGCGCTGCGACTCCGGCACGATGGCCGCGTCCATTGCGCCGATTTCCTCGGCCCGCTCGATCGTGGCGCTCAGCGCCTTGATCGCCTCGCGGCCCCTGTCCACGCGCTCCAACGCTTCCGCGCTCAGCGCCTTGTTCTCTTTGTTGCAGTCTTCGATGGTCTGCCGCACCTCGGAAATGAGGCGGGCCTTCTGTTCGCGCAATCCCTTGAGGTCCATGAGTCGTCTCCTGCTGCTTTGGGCCTAATGCAGCGGACACGGCCTCGATGTTTGTTTTGTGGGCCTCGATGGGCCTCGACACGCGCGGAACGAACTAGAGCGATTATCTCACGCTGTTTCGTCCGCGCCAATGCTGTAGTTCATCACGTTGCATCCGTGGCACTTGATTTCGACCAGTTTGCCGGGACGCAACGCTTCTTGCTCCACCTTACAGAGCAGTTTCTTGCACTTGTGGCAGCGCACTTCTTTCAGGTCCGCTTTCGCCACTATATCACTTCCTCCAGCGCCATCAGCGCCAAGGTGTTTTCTGCCGTGTGATCCTGCTGGATCTCCGGCACGACGCGCAACGCTTCCGCCGCGCTGCGGGCTTCCGCCGTCGTCTCCGAATAGGCCGGGAACGTCACCGGCCCCACATCGCGCAGCCACTCCACTTCCGTGATCGTGCGAAGCGGCAAGTCCGCGGACGTGCCGGGCTTCGTCCACACTTCCGACTTCACCGTGAAGCCGATGCTTGATCCCGTCACGTCGCCGCGCGCCACCATCGCCATGACACCCATCGCCATCGGATCGTCGGGATTCGGCGTGATGTCGTAGTGCAGTCCGGTCGCATCCTCGTACAGCTTCATCGTGCCCGACGACGTTCGGCCCATGACGCGGTTCGGATCATGGTTGAATAGGCCGCGCACGTCCGCGCCGGCGATAGCCGACGTAAACGCGCCCGGCGCGATCATCTCGCGCCACATGCCGCCGATGACTGTCTCGGTGTTGAATACCGCGCCCACGCCGCACACCTGCCGCGTCTCTCCGTCCGTCCGTACTTCCGGCAACATGGCCAGTGATCGCGTTTCAAGGTTCTTCATGGTTGCCTCGGTTCCTTCGTGACCGGATCGGGCGCGGTGACTTGCGCCGTCGGCATCGTGTCGCCATCCGGCAACGGGTTCATGTGCTCGGCGCGCCGGATGTCATTCACCGTGAGCCACCGATTGAATCCGCGCTCATGCGCCTCGTACCGGCTCCCCATTGCGCCGCGCTCCAAGTCGTCCAGGTCATGCCGCAACTTCCGCGTGGCGAACGTCTTGATGTTCAGTAGGTCGCGCTTGCCCGACTGTTCGACCTGCTCGAATAGTGGCTTCATCGTGAAACCGACAAACCCGAGCTTCTGCTCTTCGATGCCCGTGCCCCACGACGTAGACTTCTCCGTCGCGCCGACCATGAAGGGCGGCACTCTGAAGATACGCGCCACCGACTCGATGCCCTTGGCCTGCGTTTCGATGAACTGCGAATCCTCGGGCGGGGCCGTGATCGGCGTAAACGTGCCACCTTCTTCCAACACCACGACCTTGTGGGAATGCTCGTTGGAGCCGTGCGTCTCGCGCCATCGTTCGGACATGCGCTGCGCCGAATCTGCGTTCAGCTTGTTCGGGAAACTCAGCACGCCGCCAGGCTTGCCGCCGTTGGCAAAGTACCGCGCCCCGTACTGCTGTGTGGCCTTCACCGCGCCCAAGGACTCGCGGGTCACGCGAATGGGCGACCGTCCGTGAATCCCGTCCATCGAATTGATGCGCCAATGCCAGATCGGCGGCGTGGCGGCGTTGAACTTCCATGTCTGCGTGCTGCCGTCTGGATGGCGGTACCGATACTCGATCTGCAACGTGTTCCGGTTGCGGCACACTTCCATTTGATCGGAGCGCAGGGGCCAGATGGCTTTGATGTCGCCATTCGGCCGGCGCACGATTTCCGCGTAGGCGTCCCCGTACAGGAACAACCACCGCGCCATCGTCACCCGCAAGTCGAACGAGGTCATCTCGGGATTCGGCAAGTCGCGGAGCAGGGTGTACAGTTCCGAGTCCGTGTCCGGCTGGTACCCGCCGCCCTTGAGAATCTTGAGCACTTCGAGCGGCTGGCCGGCCAGCGTGTCGCTGAGAATGCCGACGCAGGCATACACCGTGTCGATGCCTTCGGCGTTCGTCGGCGTCACGCTCACGCCCGCCGCCGTGGGCTGCTCCCCGAACAGCAGCAGCGCCCGCGCCGGATTCTGGCTGATCGACACGTCGCCGTCGTCTTGGAATCGCTGTTCCAAGTAGCGCCGGGTCAGCATTAGCGCGTCCGTCCGAGCACATAGCCCACGCCGATCAAGCACGCGCCCGCGTAGAACCAGGCGTACGTCGGCCACAGCCGGTACACACCGATCCAACCGCAGACAACCCCGAGCGCAACGAACGCATCATCGGCAAACATCGAAATGTAGTGCGATGGCCCCGGCCGCAAGGGCGCGGGGCCGTGTTTAGGGGTGAGCTGAGTCCGCACTGTGTCTATGATGCGGACGGATTGCAGAACTGGCTAGTGGGTATTCATCAGAATGCGGTCGATTGCCTACGTTTGCCGTCGATTTTATTCATCCATGTAACGGCTGAAGGCTGCGCGCTCGATCCTGATCCGCTTCGTCGGGCCGATGTGACGAGCAGGCAGCGCACCTTTGGCGATGTGCCGCCGAATCGTGTCCTTCGACGCCCCGCTCTCCCTCGCCGCCTGAGCGACCGTCAACAGCCTGCGTCCCTGTTCGTTCGTCTGTGATTCGTTGCCCATCGGTGCTCCTTCAGTGCCTACCACACGCTCATCGGGACATAGTTCGGGTCTTCGGCCGGCGCGGCGACCATCGCCCGAGAGATCGCCATTGTCAGGGCCGCGATGCCATCAATCTTTTCCTTGGCCTTCTGTTTGTCGATCCTGTATTCACCTTGCCGGCCAACAACAACGACGGCGTTGTCTGCCATCCAACTCAAAATCGCGTTGCCATTGTGGGCCAGCGTTCCGTTCACAACGTGATCGGCCAGCGCCCGAATGCTCTCGTTCAGCCCGAATCCCTGCGGCGTGTTGACCATGACGACGCCCGCGCCCTGCAGGTGCAGCGCCAACTGCTCCGCGAAGCGTTTGTCGTACGCCACTTCGCGCACGCCCGACTCCTGACAGTCGGCCATGATGGTCTGTTCCACCACGTCGAGGTCGGTCGTGTCGCCATCGGTGACCGTCAATAGGCCCGCGCGTTGCCACTGGTCGTACGGACGCTCCGGGTACTTCTTCATCGCCGCCTCGGGCAGCCAGAACCGGCAGCGGACCCCCAGTCGGCCATCTGCCAACTTCCACACGCGGACCCACGCCGTGAAGTCGTCCGACTGGCCCAAGTCCAAGCCGCCAAAGCAGGGCATGCCCACAAGCTCGGCGTCAGAGGCCACGTCGCAGGCGTCCCATTTGGCCCGGTCGAAGAAGGCCGAATGGGCAGCCGTCCAGACGCAGCCGTTGAGCCTCAAGACGGTGTTCGTCTCGGCGGCAATGTTCTTCGCGTTGTCCACCTGGCGCTGCAGATAGTCGTTCTGGATGATGACCCCAAGGCCGGGATTCGCCTTAATCCAGCACGCCGGATCATTCAGAAAGTCGTCCGTCTCATCCAAGCCGCACACGTACCCGAACCACCGATCGTCTTCGACAATGCCTTCCAGCACCTTGCGCGAGTGTTCGTGGTGCGCGTAACAGATGGAGGACCGATCGAAGCCGCTGTTGGTGATCTCGAAGAATAGCGGTTGCCGTCGCCGCTTCGCGCCCGCTCGGAGTTTGTTGATGATTACGCCGTCCGCGTGCTCGTGAACTTCGTCAATCAGCACAATGTGCGGGCGCGGGCCTGACTTACCGCGCTTCTCGTTCGATACGGGCCGGAAGAACGACATCGTTGGCTCGTAGGCGAGGTTGTTCTGTGACTGGTAGATCAGCGCCGTCAACTCAGGCGAGGCGTCCACCATGCGCTGCGCGTCCAGCCAGCAGAGTTTGGCCTGATCCATACCCGTGGCGGCGCTGTAGATTTCGGCCGCCTGTTCGCCGTCCATGATGAGGCCGTACAATCCGATGCCCGCCGCCAGCGGCGTCTTCCCGTTGCCTTTGCCCATTTCGACGTAGGCTTCGCGGTACCGACGCCAGCCCTCTTTCGTCTTCCAGCCGAACACCGAGCCGATGATGAACGTGTGCGCGGGGATCAACGCGAAGGGGATTGGATCGCCCATGTCGTCGAGCGTGTCGGGCAACCGCAGGACCGTCTCAAAAAAGCCGATGATGTGATCGGCCGCCGCTTCGTCAAACCAGAACCCGCGAGGATGGCCCTGCTTGCGTGCGGCCAGCTTGCGGTCGGCCAGGTGGCGCTTGCACGCCAACCGCACCAATGGCCCCGCGACAATATCACCCTTGCCCACACGAAGGGCGTAGTCGTCTACGCGATGCGAGAAGGGCGCGGGCTTCTTCATCGAATCAGTAAGTCTCAACCTTCAACTGGCGCACGCACCACGACGCGATCCACAAGACGGGGCGACGGATCATGCGCGGCCACGGCAGCAAGCGCACCGAGAGGCGTAACAGTCTCATTCGCCATGCAACCCGACGCAGACCAATAACGCGGATGACGCACGGTCAAGATTTCGCTGGACGCCATCACTTGACTCCGACCGGCCGACGCATCTGCGCCGACTGTTCCTGTAGAATCTCCAACGCACTCTTCGCCTTCGGCTCCGCGTTCGCCGCCCGCTGCTTCCCGTCCGGCGTCAACCGGAACCGCATGTACCCCGTTTCGACTCGCTGCATCAACCCGCGAAACTGCGGCCATAGACTATGCGCTTTCTTCTCGACCGATTGCAGGCCACCGCCCTTTTCGTCCATCTGTAGCGTCACCTTGGAGGTCATGTAGCCGTCCGCTTCAATCTCCGCCAGCATCCGGCGCTTGATGACAATGGCCTCGCACAGATCCCGAAAGGCCAGCGCCGTCTCAGCCGTCAGCGTCAACTCACGCAGGGCGTGCGGGGCCAAGTCGCGCCACACCGCCAACTGATCGGCCGGCAGGTCCGCGGGCGGCTGGATAACGCCCGCCGTTATCACCACGGGGGCCGCGTCAACCGCAGGACGAGTGCCCCGGTCCCGGCTTCCGTGCAGGAGGGCCAGCCGGGCATCCTTTGGCTTCGGCCCCGAGCCCGGACGACGCCCACCGCTACGACCTTTTACGCCTGCCATTTGAACCTCGTTTGAACCATTTGAACGCATCCCCATGCAAGGTTGAGGGACAGCGTGGTTTCCCGATCGCCAGTCTATATAGATTCACGCCCGCCCCTATCCAATTACTCCGCAAGCACTTACATCGTATCACTGTTAACGCCTGCCGTTATCCGCTTCCCATCGTGCGCGTGTCCATTCGATCAGATTGCCCTTGATCTGATGCCGCACAAGCGCATCCCATGACCGCCCGGTGCGCGTTGAAGCCGGCGACTCTCAAGATGTGCTGGTCTATGTCGCTCATTGTCGCCCTCGCATGCTTTCATGGTGGGTCTTACGTTTGTGGCAAAGGGCGTGGACTCCAGCGCAGTTCGATTCTTCGTCCTTGCCGCCGTCCGCGAGGTTCACGACGTGATCCCGCTCCATGTCGCTGAACGCGAGAAACTGATGGCAGATCGCGCACGTTGGCACGCCATGTCCTTCCTCAATCAGGCGAATATACAACGCCTTCCTAAGCGCCTGTAGTCTACGCCCGGTAATGCGCTTGACGGGCGGCTTGTCGGGCCATCGGCTCGACTCGCGCTGTCCGGTGCCGCCGCAATCCTTACAACGGCCGGCGCTCACGAGGTTGCCGCATCGGCCGCCTTTGCCTGGACAGGGACGCAACGGAGCGATTGGCACGCGCTACTCCTTCGCCTTCACGCGGCTCACTGCCCACCGCCGGAGAGGAAGGCGGAAAGTTCGTCCTTCTCAGTTTTGTAGTTCGGCCCCGTGTAGGGCACACCGTGAATCTGGCTCATCATGCAGGCGTTAGCGATGTGCGGTTCACATTCGGCCAGTTTGTCAATAAGCGCCTTACTAAGTCGTTCCGCCTCCGCGAGACGGGCCTCGACGTAATCCAGCCGCTCGCCTTCTGCCGTCCCGAGAAACGCGCGTTCCTTCTCCGTCAACTGCCGCGGCTTCGGTTCGCTCATCGCATCCCCTTCAACACGTTCTCCACATCCACGGTCGTTCTCACTACTACAGGCCGGCGACCGTTCCAGGTGTCGGCGTGGTCCTGCTGGTGCTTGGCTACGCGGCCTTTTGGCGTTTTCACCTCTACCTGAAAATCAATGCCGCGATACCCTCCCAAGAGGTCCACGAAGTTGGGCACCATGCTGACATCCACCATCGTGGCGCCGAACTTTTCAAACGCCTCTTTGATCTCGGCGTGGTTCTCGTCACGGTGAGACTTCGGACGGTAACTCATACCCCGCACATCCCTTCGCATTCCTCGGTGAATGAATCAAACAGCGGCGTCGTGTGGGCCGGCTTAAACTCGACCTCTCCGAGCGGCTTCAAACTGCGATGAATGAAGACTGGCGCGCTGATCCCCGCCTTGGTGGACACCCGAATGTCTTTGTCGAACTGAACGGCCCGCGCGAAGTCTTCCGGGTGATTGTCGCGTAAGTCGCGCCAGATCGCATCGTCGTGATACGGGCAGAACACGCACGACGATTTCTTTGGCACCGGCCAGCCGTGCGTTTCGAGCAGCTTGATACAGTCGCGTCGGCGCATGTCAGCATCGATCAGAGAATGAAGGCGCGTGACCCACTTCTCTTGCGATGGCTTGGCCCTCTGGATTTCGTCAACCGAGATACCAACCAGACAGACAACCTTGTGTTTCACGCGTTGCCCCTTGGCGTAGCCCAGGTGTTCGCGTACCCATTTCTGGATCGGCGCGATCTTGTATTCACGGGTGCATTGCCGGCGCACCATCCCGCCGCCAGTAACGATTGTTTTGGATGTCGGATCAACCGCGACAACCCCCTCCCCATGACATAGCGGGCAGTTCACATCAACAACCATGCCGTCTTCATAGGCTTCGTCGTCGTCAACCACGCATGAGCACTTCTTTTCGGTAACCATAACGATCTTCTCTTGGCCTGCCGTGAACGCCGGAAGCCGTATGAATGTTCCGCCAACTGAGTCGGCCGCAAGATCACCAGCGGTCACGGTCACAATCGGAATGGATACCAGGGGGCGAATCGCTTCGAGGTGTTCGTAGACATAGCGCGGCTCGGCTTTCGTGTCCGCAAACACAGCCACGTTAGCCCTCGGACATCCCAGTAACCCCTTATCGCTCATCAACAGCAGCGCCGTGCTCTGGACGCCCGCACCGAGCGATAGATAGGTAAAAGTCGGGTAAACAGGCTTCATGTCGTCACCGTCTCCACCTTGCGCTCCATGCCTTGCTGGACAGTCAGATAGCCGTATCGCGCCATCAGCACGCGCTCGCGCTTGTCGAGTCGGCGGAGTTCCGCGAACACGCCCAGTCTCAAGCCGATGTGCTGCATTTGGCGCTCCCGTTCTAAGCGCACTTCAGCCAGCTTCACTAACAGCGATTCCAACGTGTCACGCTTCGCCATTCAGAACCTCCACCTTGCGCTCAAACTCCTCATCCACGAACGGCCGTCCATTCAACCCGCTAATGGACTGAATGAACCGATACCGCTCCCCACACGGACAGGCCGGGCTGTGCACCTCGCCGATCTGCGCCTGACACCAGCGGCAGACCTCGGAAACCACCGTGCGATTGATCGGGAGCATCACAGGCGGCGCGCTCATGGCTTGACCTGCGGGAACTCACGGACGCGCAGATCCTCGCTCCATTCCGACATGTCGCCGCCCTTGCGGTCCTTTGGTTTCCACTCACCATGACGGCCTGAGCAGAACGGGCGCGAGCCGACCTGCTTAACAAACGCCGGCACGCCTGCCGACTTGCACTGCTCCATGATCGAGCGAATCCACTCGATGTCCGTGGGCCGCGCTGATGGGCCGCTCTCGCCGCCGACGATCACCCATGACACGCGCTCGCGTGCGGCGGGGTTGAGCGCGTCTATGGTCACGCCGCCCGTGATGTGCAGTTCGCTGAAGTTCACGCCTTCAAGCGCGGGCTCATACGAGACAAACCGCACGGCCGCTGGCGTTTGCAGCAACAACGGAATCCGCTCGTCGGCTGTCTCTTGATTCTCGACCGACGCGCCGAGCCAGACGTTTGGTAGCGGTAATTCGACTCGCGGGGAGTTGAAGAAGTCCAACGTCTCGCCGGAGATGTCGAACTTGGCGACAGTGAGGTCATCGGTATCGGTGGCCTGATTAATGTATTCGCGCATCCGCTCCGGGCGCTTCGTGAGGATCTGGAACGTGACATCGGGCCGCAGGGCGAAGGCGGCGAACAGGCGATCGAGCAGTTCGAACGGCACCCACTCGCCAAACAAGTCGCTCATATCTTCGATGAACACACGCTTCCCGGAGATCTTCTTCGATGTGAGCAACTGGCGCAGTTCCTGCTCGTCCAGGTAGGGCGTGAGCTTCGCCATCTCGGCCGCGTTGAACTCGGCGCCGCGGTCGAACCGCTTGGCCAGGCTCTCAGCGTAGCAATGCGTGCAGCCTTGGCTGACCTTCACGCAGCCCCACACCACCTCATCCGCTGCATTGTGGTAGTGGAGCGGATTCGACGTAAAATCACACCACGCGATACCTCCGTCCTGTTGATTGGTCATGGCTTGGCGGTCGGGGACATGAGGGACTCCTGGTTGGTGGTTAGTTGTTATCGGCCAGACGGTTGTGCGCGCGTCGGTCGCTGGCCGGCAGAATCTGCGCCTGACACCAGCGGCAGACCTCGGAAACCACCGTGCGATTGATGGGCAGGACGACTGGCTGTGGTTTCATCGTCCGAAGCTCCGTCCATTCCACTGCACATCGCCGTTACAGCCTTGGCTGTTTGCAAGAACCGCGCGCTTGTGTGCCGTATGCCATGCCCGTGCTTCTTTCACGGTGACGCGCTGATATGGCATAACGACGCCACAGCTACACTCCACGTCGTAAGCGGTTGGATCGCTCGCGCGCCGTTCAATTCTTCGCGCGTGTCCGGCTACTTGTCTCGCAGTCACGGCATCACCGCCGCTATCTGTTTGTCGCGCCGTTGAAGTTCGCACCACGCGCCATACGGACCACGCCAGAGATACCCGCGCGGACACGTCCGCGCATTGCGATGCGTCTCGACCCAACCAGCCTTCGTCAACTCAGCGATCCACAACTTGTCGTTTTGATACGTCTCGTCGTTTAGCGCGTGGCCCTTCACCCGCTGGCTCATCGCGTGCGCTTGCCTTTCACGAAGTCTCTCGACGCCTTCCGCGCCTCGGTCAGCGTCTTGTAGCAGCGGGTCCATGACTTCGTGCGGTTCGCCCATCGCCGCGTAAACGTGACGGTAATGGACCGGCCGCGCATTGAATAATTCTCAGTGATCTCTGTGCAGTAGCGCCCGAACTCTCCCGAACGATAGGTCTCAGTCACCATTGCTTCTCTCCTTCAACATCCCAAAAGGACATGTGATATGCGACGCGGGTTTGGGTGCCATCCTTGATGAGCCACACGGTTTCAGGCTCTTTGATGCCGAATCCGACAACCGTCGCCCTTCTACTGCTCCGCACGTTCAGGTTGCGACTAACCCCCATTCCGCTCAACGTGACGCGCTGACCGATGTTGAATTTCTGCCTCGCTGTCACCCGCTGGGTCATGGACGGCCTCCCGACTTCGCTGCTGCATACCGGCAGGCAGCACGCTTCAATTTCGCGTGCACCTTCCGGCCGTCAGGGTCGTCACTGGTCCACCGCCAATTGGCAAAGTCGAATGCCGCCTTTCTCAGCGCGTAAGCGGCATCCTCAAGACCTGTTCGTTGGGTCATGTCGGCTCCTTCGCTGGCTCGGCGGCCTGGGCTGTCATTAGTTCGTCAGACGTGGCAGCACACAATAACGAGCAGTCCATGTCTGCTTCGGTTTGATGGTTCCCGGAGTCAATCGCTAGTTCGTCAAGAAACTGGCCATTGATACACGACCGACCAACCTCACGCTCCAACAACGCCATCCGTTGAAAGGTTTCGGGGAAGTCACGCCGGACCTTGTTCCAGTAGCCGCGTCCACCCTTCACGCAACCGATACAGTTGTTGTTGCGGTAGCCGAGCAGATACATCTCGGGCAGCGCAATCCCGGCCCTGTCGATGATGGCTAGGCAATCGGACTTCCGCAGCCCCTCGTCGATCAATGGCGTCCAGAGCGTCACTTCGGGATTGTTCTGGCGAAACCTATCAGCGCGGTCACGCTCCTCGACGGTGTAGCCGAATACCTGCACGTCATCTGGTTGCTGAAAATCGAACCGCTGGCGTTTCTTTAGTTCCACCGTGCAAAGGGCACCGGCGGGGCCGTTGAGGTATCGACGCTCTCTCCACACCTGCCAAGTGTCAGAGTATTTCTTGGATTTCAAGCGCACGACTTCACGGCCAAACCATTTCTCGCAATCCACGATAAACCGTTGGTTGTCAGGATGCTCAGAGCCGGGATCGGTATAAGCGATCACGACTTCGGCGCAATTCTGAAGCGCAATTTTTGCGGCGACTGCGCTGGCGGCACCGGCCGAAAACCAAACCAGCGTTCTCATGCTTCCTTCATGCCAGCACACGCCGCGCAGGGCGTTCAATCGCCGCCAACTCATACAGCGGCGGCAATGCGGCAACGGCGGCATCACATCCAGCGCCCGCACATCGTCCACCGTCAGCCCCTCGCGCATCCTCGCGCAACCTGAGCAGCCACACCCTTTCCGATGCGCCTT
>JAKALI010000253.1 GCA_021813195.1 Pseudomonadota bacterium | reverse complement strand
CGGATTGTTCAACGTTCCGGAGGCTGTGCGGTTGACGGGGAAGCTGAAGGTCGACGCTCTTGAGCGGACGATTAACACCCTTGTCGAACGTCACGAATCTTTGCGGACGCGGTTCGAGTTAGTCGATGGCGAGCCCGTTCAGGTAGTCGCGCCTTGTGAACGCATTGAGATCCCGACTGATGATATCAGTCATCTCTCTCCGCGGGACCAGGCGGAGGTGGTCCAGGCCACGATCGCTGGCGAGGCCTCCGCGCCGATTGACTTGGCACACGGGCCCCTCCTGAGGTTCCGGCTGCTGCGGCTGAATAATGAAGAACATGTTCTGGTTCGGACCACCCACCATATTGTTTCCGACGGATGGTCGCAGGCGGTCTTCAATCGCGATTTCAACACGCTGTTCAATGCGTTTGCGCGGGGCAGCCAAGCTGACCTTGCCCCGCTTCCGATCCAATACGCGGACTTCACGCTGTGGGAGCGAGACTGGCTTCAATCCGGCGCACTTGAGGAGGGAAAACGGTATTGGAAGAATCAGCTCGCCGGAGCTCCGGAGCAGCTGGCGCTGCCGGCGGACCGGATCCGTCCAGCCAGTCGAATGTCTGCCACCGGCAGGCACGAGATAACTCTGCCCCGCCAGTTGGCGGACGAGCTGAAGCGGCTCAGCCGAGAGAATCATGCCACCGCGTATATGACGCTGCTGGCCGGCTTTGCGGTGCTGCTGGAGCGCTACACCGGGCAGACCGATGTTCTGGTTGGCTCTCCTATGGCGAACCGCCAGGACACTCAACTGGAGGACCTGATCGGCTTCTTTGTGAACACGCTCCCGATGCGCGTGCGGCTGACGGCTCGCATGACATTCACGGAGCTGATTGCGGATACCCGCCAGACCGTTCTCGATGCTTACCGGCATCAACATGTACCGTTGCACGCGGTAGTGCAGGAGTTGTCGCCGCAACGGGATACGAATGCCGCGCCCCTGTTCCAGGTGTCCTTCGCGATGCAGAATACGCCGTTGGTTGTGCCGCGTCTCGATGGCCTGAAAGTGGAGGCTGTACTGCGGGATGCGGCCCAGGCACGGCTGGCTCTGGAAGTATACGCACGGGAACACAAGGACACGTTTCACCTGCAATGGGTCTACAACGCCGATCTGTTCGACGCCTGGCGCATCGAGCAGATGGCCCGTCATTACGAGAACTGCCTCGCCCACCTTGCTGACCAGCCACACGCAGCGGTAACGAGAATCGACATTTTCGATGACAACGAATGGACGAGGATTCTGCGGGAGTCGAGCGGCTCCGTCGACGCAGGGCCGGACGCCACACTGACCAGCCCTTTCGCTGAACAAGCTGCGCAGACGCCCGATTCGGTGGCGGTGGTCTTCGAGGACGAGCAACTCACTTACCGGGATCTGCAAGTCAGGTCGGAAACGCTGGCGCGCCATCTGTGCGCGAAAGGTATCGGAGCGGGAACGATCATCGGTGTTGCCTTGAGCCCGGGGCTTGATCTGGTTGTCTCACTACTGGGCGTTCTCAGATCCGGGTCCGCGTACCTGCCGCTCGATATGCAACAACCGTCAGAGCGGTTGCGGGCCATTGTTGAGGATGTCGAACCGTCGGCCATTCTGGTAGACCGCGGTGATCAAGGTCGCGTCGAAACTTCCCTGGGTGTGCCGGCAATCGAACTGGCGGACGTCGAGCGCTTGTCCGGTATTCCAGGGCCACGAGATGCGCATCCAGACGACCTCGCTTACGTCATCTCTACTTCAGGCTCGACAGGGCGCCCGAAGTGTATCGTCGTGTCTCATCGGGCGCTTGTCAATCACATGCAGTGGATGAAGGAGACGCTTCCTCTCACGCCGTGCGACCGTATCCTGCAAAAGACGGTGATCACGTTCGATGCCTCAGTGTGGGAGTTCTACGCGCCGTTGCTCTCCGGAGCCGTGCTCGTGATTGCCCCGAAAGGAGCGCATCGAGACCCGTCGCGACTCGAGGAGCTCATCAGGCGCTACTCCGTATCGATCGTTCAACTGGTGCCTTCGTTCGCGCTCGAAATGTCGCGGTCTGGTTCGTTCTCGCGCTGCACTTCGCTTCGACGGATTTTCTGCGGTGGCGAGGCGCTGACAGGTCAGCTGAGAGAGGCTCTGCTCGAACAGACGGATGCCGAAGTTTATAACCTGTATGGTCCCAGCGAGGCGACAATCGATGCGACGTGGACCCGGTGCGTTTCTGACGAGGTCGCACGCGCGACGCCGATCGGACGGCCCATCTCGAACACCCAAGTGTATGTCCTCGATACGAATCTCCAACCCGTTCCTGTTGGTGTCGCCGGCGAATTGTATATCGCTGGGCGGTGCCTCGCGCGGGGATACGTTAACGCGCCCGCGATGACTGCGGAGCGGTTCGTGGCGAATCCATTCGCTGCGGGCGGCCGCATGTATCGGACGGGCGACCTGGTTCGGTGGAACCGCCGAGGAGAGCTAGAGTTCGTCGGACGCTCGGATCACCAGCTAAAACTGCGCGGATTCCGGATCGAGACCGGCGAAATCGAGGCTCAGTTCCTGAGGCAGCCCGGAGTGCTGCAAGCAGTGGTTATGCCGGTCGACGGGCCGCACGACGATAAGGAGCTGCTCGCATACCTGGTTTGCGATCCTGACGCTCAGGCGCGTGCAGGGCATTTATTGGATCGCATTCGAGGGATGCTTCCGGACTACATGGTCCCAGCGGACGTGGTCTTTCTGGACGCGCTTCCGCTGCTGTCCAACGGAAAATTGGACAGCAAGGCGTTGCCTACGCGTCGAAGACCAGAACCATCGAAGGCACAGGAACCGCCAACGGCCGGGCAGGAAATCTTAGCATCGCTATTCTGCGAGGTCCTGGGACTCGACAGTGTCGGCCTTGACAACGATTTCTTCGAACTCGGGGGCCATTCCCTGCTTGCGGTGCGTCTGGCAACGCGCGTCCGCACCGTATTGGGCGCGGACCTGCCGCTCGATTTGCTTTTCCAATTCCCGTCAGTTCGAGAACTCGCGGGCCGGCTGCGCTGGAGCGGGCTCGCACGCCCCCCGCTGACGCGCGAACCGCGGCCTGAAGAGCTGCCACTGTCCTACGGCCAGAAGAGATTGTGGTTCATCGACCGGCTGGGCGAATCGAGTGTGGAGTACAACGTCGTCGATGGGCTTCGGTTCAGCGGGGAGTTGGACACCACCGCTCTGGAACGTGCGGTCAGCGGAATCGTTCAACGGCACGAAAGCCTGCGCACACGCTTCCGTGAAACGGGCGGCGAACCGTTTCAGGTGGTTGAGCCGGAACTCCACATCGGAGTCGTTGCTCAGGATGTGTGTGGCCGGTCAGCGGACGAGCAACGCGAGCTACTCGACGCCGCGATTGCGCGCCACGCCTCGGAACCGTTCAGCCTGGAGCGCGGTCCGCTACTGCGCTTCACGCTTCTGAAGCTTGGTTCGAACGAGCACGTGCTGCTGCGAAGCATGCATCACATTGTGTGCGACGGCTGGTCGCAAGGCGTGTTCGAGCGCGAGTTGCTGGCCCTATACCAGGCCTTCAGCCAGCGTCGCCCCGATCCCTTGCCCTCACTTGCGGTGCAGTACGCCGATTTCACCTTGTGGCAGCGGCAGTATCTGGAAGCGGGCGCGCTGCAGCAGGGACTGGAGTACTGGAAGAAGCAACTGGCAGGCATTCCCGAACGATTGGACCTGTCGGCCGACCGGCCTCGCCCGGCAACCCAAACCTTCGCCGCCGGGGTTCATGAGATACGGCTGAACGCGGAGCAACTACGGGGGCTGAAGACGCTGAGCCGGCAAACCCACGCGACGTTGTACATGACGCTGTTGGCGGGCATGGGCGTGTTGCTGTCGCGGTACAGCGGGCAGGAAGATATCGTCATCGGCTCGCCAGTGGCCAACCGGCAGGATGCGCAACTGGAGGAGATGATTGGCTTCTTCGTGAACACGCTGGCAATGCGGGTTCAGCCCGCGGCGGGTTTGCGGATTTGCGAGTTTCTGGCCCAGGTACGGAAGACGGCGCTCGAGGCCTACCAGCATCAGGAGGTACCGTTCGAACGGCTGGTGGAGGAACTGGCGCCGCAGCGGAGCCTGAACACCACGCCGCTGTTTCAAGTCTCGTTCGCGCTGCAGAACGCGCCGGCCGCAGGACATGCGGTGAACGGGTTGAAGGTGGCGCGCCTGGCGTTGAAGGAACGGCATGTGCGCTATGACCTGGAGATCGATGCCTGCGAAATCAATGGCGAACTGCACTGTCGTTGGCTATATAACCGCGATCTGTTCGAGCCCTGGCGTGTGGAGCAGATGGCGCAACACTACGCCCGGGTACTGGAGGCGTTCGCCTCGCATCCGGACCAGGAACTGAGAAACATCGAGTTGCTGACGCCTGAACAGCGCCAACAACTGCTGGTCGAGTGGAACGACACAGCCGGCGCGATACCGGACAAGACGATTCCAGAGATGTTCGAGGAGCAGGTGGAGCGAACGCCCGAGGCGGTTGCACTGAGTTGTGGGGGGCGGCAGCTCTCTTACGCGCAGTTGAATGAGCGGGCCAACCGGCTGGCGCACTGCCTGATGGCTGGAGGCGTAACTGCGGGAGCGCTGGTCGGCATTGCGGTGGAGCGCTCGCCGGAAATGGTGGTGGCGCTGCTGGCGACACTCAAGGCCGGCGCCGCCTATCTCCCCCTCGACCCTTCCTATCCGCCCGAACGGCTCCGCTTCATGCTGGCCGATAGCGGCGTACGGCATGTCATCGCTCGCGCCGGCGTTGGGCAGCAGATTGCCGGCCTGTCGGATAACGTAACGATATTTGACGAGCGGCACGAGTACACTTCGAATCTCAGCACGGCTAAACCAACCGTAAGGATCTGTACCTCCGGCGTGGCGTACGTGAACCATACCTCAGGTTCGACGGGCGAACCGAAAGGAGTGGTCGTTCCACACCGCGGGGTGGTTCGCCTGCTTGCCTCGCCCAATTTCGCGGTATTTGACGCGAACACGAGATTCCTCCAGATGGCCACGTTGAGCTTCGATGCCGCAACTCTCGAAATTTGGGCCCCACTTCTGCACGGCGGCTGTGTGGTCCTCGCACCTCCCGGGCCGCTGACGCCTCGCGACATTGCGGCAGAAATCTCGACGAACAACGTCAACGCTCTATGGCTCACGTCTTCACTGCTGCACGAAACCGTTCGAACTGCAGCGGCCAGCTTGGCGCCTGTGCAGCAACTCTTTGCGGGAGGTGACGTGCTTGCCGTTGACGACGTCGCCCGCGTCCAGTGTGCACAGCCCGACTGCCAAGTAGTGAATGGCTATGGCCCGACAGAGAACACCACCTTCACCGCCTGTTATTGCGTCCCACCAAGCGCGACGTTGAAAACCGGCGTTCCAATTGGAAGGCCGGTAACTGGCACGCAGGTTTACGTGCTGGACAAGAATCTTAATCCGGTTCCTCGCGGTGTGGTCGGCGAATTGTATGCGGCCGGTTCAGGCCTGGCGCAGGGGTATCTCAACCGGCCCGCACTCACGGCGGAGCGGTTTGTTGCCAATCCGTTCGAGGCTGCGGGCCGCCGAATGTATCGAACGGGGGACTTGGCCCGGTGGACAGCGAACGCATACCTAGAATTTGTCGGTCGCGTTGATGACCAGTTCAAGATCCGCGGCTTCCGGGTAGAGGTCGGCGAAGTGGTGTCCGCGCTTATGAAGCAGCCAGGCGTTGCCAATGCTGCTGTCGTGGTGCACGGCGTCTACTCCGAAAAACGACTCGTCGTCTACATCGTTCCCCGCGACGGGTTCCGCCCCGATGTCCAGGGACTCAGGCAGCAGCTTGCGCGTGTCCTGCCCGAGTACATGGTGCCGTCCGCGTTGGTCATCGTGGACTCGATTCCCCTTACACGCCACGGCAAACTGGACCGCAAAGCTTTGCCGGATCCGGATTTCTGCAGCCCGTCCGGGCAATCGCGGGCCCCCCGATCTCCGAACGAGGAGATTCTCTGTTCGCTATTCGCTGACGTTCTTGGCATTCCCACGGCCGGTCTCGACGACAACTTCTTCGAATGCGGCGGCCACTCACTCCTGGCAACCAGGCTGGTAAGCCGTATTCGCTCCACATTGGGCATCGAGTTGCCGATCCGCACGTTGTTTGAGGTGCCTACAGTCGCAGCGCTGAGCTCGAGGCTGCAGCGCGGCGCGGAGACACGCCCGCGTGTCGCCGTCGGAAACCGGCCGGCTCCGCTGCCCCTTTCCTATGCGCAGCAGCGGTTGTGGTTCATCGATAAACAGAAAGGCAGCA
>JAKALI010000252.1 GCA_021813195.1 Pseudomonadota bacterium | reverse complement strand
CGCATGGTCCAAGGAGTTACTGGAGGCAGACAAGAAGCGGCTGGCCGGCGACACGGCGCGGGCGGCAACCAGTAGCAAGGTCAAGGATCTGCGGCGTGAGGCGCAGGGGCTCAAGATTGTAGACGGTCTTCGCTGGACCGTATTCGGCGGACAATCGCACCACCTGCATCCGCTCTTTATGACAAATATGATGGCGCTAATCACGCGCCGGTCGTCGACTCGCGCTTTGCCCCGCACATCCGTCGGCAACAGGGGCTGGATCGAAGACCACCGTTCGTCGCTGCGCCAGAAAAGATTGGGTCGCATCGTGTCGCTTCGAATCAAACACCCAGAGCGAATCAGCAACCGATTCTTACAGCAACAATTTTATTGGGTCTTGGCCCTAGCAACGATACGACTCCGATGGCCCGTAACGGCGGAGGAGAAACCCAATTTCTGAGCGCGCTAGCTAGCGCGCCGTTCGAGCCGCTTGGCATTGTGCTCAAAGAACAGCGCTTGGCTCAGTATCGCCGACACCGTCGCCGGCTGGTAAGGCTTAGGGATCAGGAACGCCGGCTCCGGCCGCTCGCCGGTGAGAAAGCGCTCCGGATAGGCGGTGACGAAAATCACTGGCACCTCGAACGAGCGCAGCACCTCGTTCACGGCATCGATCCCCGAGCTGCCGTCTGCCAACTGAATGTCGGCCAGAATGATCCCCGGCTGCTTAGTCTTGGCCAGCGCCACCGCCTCTTTATGCGTGCGCGCGACGCCGAGCACGCGATGGCCGAGACCTTCTACCAGACCTTCAAGATCGAGCGCGATGAAGGTCTCGTCCTCGATGATCAGCACGTCGGTGGCGATTTCGGCGGCAAGTTCGCGGCCGGACTGCTCGACCAACGCGCACAGGGTCGGAACATCGATATCCAGCACCTTGGCGGCGTCGTCTTCCGACAGCCCTTCCAGCGCGATCAACAGGAAGGCCTGCCGCGGCATTGGCGCGATCTGGGCGAGATGACGCTCCATCGCCTGTTTGCCCTCTCCGACAATGGGTTTGCCGTTCGCGGCGACCGAATTCCAGATCTTCGTGAATAGTTGATAGAGGGCGATCCGGGTCGACGAACTGGTGTCCAGGACCTTGGGGTCCTGAATCAGGGCCTCCAACATGGCCGCCACATAGGCGTCGCCTGAGGCCTGGCCGCCCGAAAGCGCCCTGGCATAACGGCGAAGATAAGGTAGTTGCTGTGCAACTGCTTGAGATGTCGACAAGGATCCCTCCCGATACGATGCGCGCCCCAATCTGTGCGCGCGCTGTCCCCTTGCAGCAAAAGCGCGATGCACTCGAACGGAAGACGGCCGCCAATCGCACGGCCACCCACGCCTTCACCGATACCGACCGAGCCGAATTCATCGAAACGCTTCATTGCGCAATCTCCACCATGCAATATGGAGCACGCACATTACGCGGCAATTTCAAGACGATTAATGTTTTGCAATGTTTCATCGAGCGCGAATGACAGTGCTTTTACTCCACGCTTTCTTCTCTATTTTTCTCAGGTTTCGCTTTATCCGGGCCCCGGTGGCAGTCACCGCCCCCTTTTGAGATTAGTGACAATGCTCCTCTTATTACCTCGCGCGTGCTTCTTGGTCACGTTGACGGTCCTTGCTCACTACGAATGTCTTTGCCTGATATCGCATTTCATCAGCGGGGGGCGACGGCATCCCCAGACACAAACTCTTGTTTGTCATATTCGGCGCGCTCGCCGCCCATATCTTTGAGATTGCGATCTTTGCCGCAGGCTATTGGTTTTCCGACGTCACCTTTCACATCGGGAACCTTGCCGGGATTCACGCCTTGCACACGGCTGACTATTTCTACTTTTCGGCCGAGGCATACACTTCCCTTGGTATCGGCAATCTCCATCCCGCGGGCAATCTTCAACTGCTGGGGTGCATGGAGACGTTGAATGGGTTTCTTCTGATCGGCTGGTCTACATCCTACACGTTCCTGGAGATGACCCGTTACTGAGATCCGAAATAGCGCCGGCCCTTTGCCCGGCATATATCGGCGCCAACCGTTAGATCTTACTGCGGGCGTTGCGTTGCCAACAGAATTCAAGACATCATCCGGTATTGCAGGTTGAATATGATCCACACCGTGCCACCCACCATGATGAACACGATGATGGCGGCGAAGGCCAATGAACGAAGATGGTCGCGCCGGCCTGGAGTGAAATCCACGTGCAGGAAATAGCGCAGATGAACGATCATTTGCGTCGCCGCCAAAACGGCAATCAACGCCAAGGTCGGCGTCACCGGCAACAGCTTCAGGCCGACGAGGCCGAATGGAATTATCGTCAGCACAAGCGCCAGGACGAAGCCCATTAAATAGGACCTGAACAACGGATTTCCGGTATTGAGCAGCGGCCGCATCTCAAGTTACTCCCGGCAAATACACAACCGAGAAAATGCCGATCCACACGATGTCGAGAAAATGCCAAAACAGACCGAGACGGTAGAGACGCGAGGCGACCGGACCGGTCAGGCCCTTCATCAAGACCTGTCCGCCAAGAACCGCGATCCAGATAAGCCCCATGGTGACATGCAAGCCGTGGGTTGCGACCAGCGTAAAGAATGACGAGAGAAATCCGCTGCGTTGCGGCCCCGCCCCCGCCATCACCAGGCCATGGAATTCTGCGATTTCCATGCCGACGAAGCCGGCGCCCAGCACGAAGGTCACCGCCAGCCAAAAGACGACGGCCGTCACATTCCTCTGACCCACCCACAGGCCGGCAAGGCCGAAGGTCATGCTGCTGCACAACAACAGCATGGTCTCGATGAAGGTATGCGTGAGGCCGAGGAGATCGTGCGCATTCGGCCCGCCTGCGGTGCGCCCGGCCATTACTGCATAAGTCGCGAAGAGCAGCGAGAAGATGACCGCATCGCTCATGAGGTAGATCCAGAAGCCGAACTCCCGCTCGTCGCGAGCATGCTCGGCAGCGATCTTTTCCAGCGCGGCATCGCTGATCCGGCCCAGTGTCGCATCGGTCATTATTCAGCGGCCTCCAATCCGGCATGGGTTTCGATCGCCTGCACCTCTGCGGCGCCCGCCAGGTGCTCGTCATGGTCTTCGGAACTGCGCGTGACGACGACAGCGAACACGCTGAGGACGGAAAGCGCGGCCAGCCACCAGATATGCCAGACCATGGCGAAGCCGAAGACGAAAGACAGCACGCCCAGAATGATGCCGGCGCCGGTGTTGTCGGGCATGACGATGCTGCCGAAACGCACTTCCTCCGGCCGGGCGCCGCCATGCTTCTTACGCCAGGCAAGCTCGTCGATGTCGTGGACGTGCGGGATGACCGCGAAATTGTAGGGCGACGGCGGCGACGACGTCATCCATTCGAGCGTGCGGCCGTCCCAAACGTCGCCATTATGAACGCGCAGTTCGGCACGATGCCGAATGCTGCTGACCAGTTGGATGGCCTGGCAGACGATTCCGCAGCCGATCAAGATGGCCCCCGCCTCCGCCACGATAAGCCAGGGTTGCCATCCTGCCGTGGCGTAATGGTCCATGCGGCGCGGCATCCCCATGAAGCCGAGCGCATAGAGCGGCATGAAAGCCAGGTAGAAACCGGTGATCCACGCCCAGAACGCCCGCTTGCCCCACTTCTCCTCGAGCCGGAAGCCGAAGGCCTTCGGAAACCAATAGTAATAGCCGGCGAAATAGCCGAACAGCGCACCCGGAATCAGCATGTTGTGGAAGTGCGCGACCAGGAAGGTCGTATTGTGCAGAAGGTAGTCCACCGGCGGCACCGCCAGCAGAACGCCGGCCATGCCGCCGATGACGAAGGTCACGATGAACCCCAGCGTCCAATACATTGGCAACGTCATGCGCACGCGGCCGCGGCACATCGTCAACAGCCAGTCGAAGATCTTGACGCCGGTCGGCACCGCGATCGCCATCGTCGCAATGCCGAAAAAGGCGTTGACGTCGGCGCTCGATCCCATGGTGAAAAAATGATGCAGCCAGACCGAAAACGATAAGATACCGATCGCCGCGGTGGCGTAGATGAGCGAGTGGTAGCCGAACAGGCGCTTTCCGGAAAAAGTCGCGACCACTTCCGAATACACGCCGAATGCCGGCAAGACCACGATATAGACTTCCGGATGGCCCCAAATCCAAAACAAATTGGCGTAATTCATCATGTCGCCGCCGCCGCCATTGGTGAAGAAATGCATGCCCACATAGCGGTCGAGCCCGAGCAGACCGGCGGCCACGGTCAGCGCAGGAAAGGCAAACACCATCAACACGCTGGTCACAAGCGCGGTCCAGGTAAACAACGGCATGCGCATCAAGGTCATGCCGGGCGCCCGGCGCCGCATGATCGTGACCATGAAATTGATGCCGGTAAGCGTCGAGCCGACGCCGGATATCAGCACCGCCCAGATCCAGTAGTCGACCCCGACACCCGGGCTGTAGGCCAATTCCGCATAGGGCGGATAGGCGCTCCAGCCGGCGGTCGAGAATTTGCCGATCACGAGCGATACCAGCACCAGCGCCGCGCCCGCTGCGGTCAGCCCCAGGCTGAGCGAATTCATGAAGGGGAACGAGACGTCACGCGCGCCGATTTGCTGAGGGACGACGACATTGATCAGGCCGGTGAGAAACGGCATCGCCACGAAGAAGATCATGATCGTGCCGTGCGCCGAAAATATCTGGTCGAAATGACCGGGCGGCAGATAGCCCTGTGAATTGTAGGCCAGCGCCTGCTGGCTGCGCATCATCAGCGCGTCGACAAATCCGCGCGTCAGCATGACCAGCGCCAATACGATGTACATGATGCCGATGCGCTTATGATCGACGCTGGTCAGCCAGTTCGACCACAGCACGCGCCATTTGCCGTACCAGGTGATAAGAGCGACGACCGCAAGGGCGCCGCCGACGGTCACCAAGGCTCCGGTCAGCGCGATGCCGCTGTAGAGCGGCAGCGAATCGATGGTCAGCCGTCCGAGCATCGTCACCGCCTACCTGCGTTTTCACCGGACGCCATGGTCATTCGCCGGTTCGGGTGCACGGCCTCGCCGCCGGCATATTTTGCGATCACCTTGTCGAACAAATTCGGCTCGACGGCGGAATAATAGGTCACCGGGACGTCCGCTTTGGGCTGCTCCAGTCGGGCATATGCTGTTGCGTTCAGTATTTTCGGCGACCGTTCAACCCGTTTGATCCAGGCCTTGAACGTGGCTTCGCGGACCGCCCGCGCGGCGAAATGCTGACTGGCAAAGCCGCTGCCGCTGTATTGGGTATTTCGGCCGGTAAACCGAGCCGGCGCATCCGCAAGCATATGAAGGCGCGTCTGCATGCCGGCCATCGTGTAGATCTGGCCCGCCAGCCCGGGCACGTAGAATGCGTTCATGACGGTGTCCGATGTGAGCCTGAGGCTGACGGGCCTTCCGCTCGGTATGATCAGTTGATTGACAACGGCGACGTGTTGCTGCGGGTAAATGAACAGCCACTTCCAATCGAGCGAGATCGCTTCGATCGGCAGCGGCGGTCTGGCCGACGCCAGCGGTTTGTATGGATCCAGCCGGTTCGTGTAGGTCCATACCAAGACGCCGAGCACGATGACGATCGCGGTCGGCACCAGCCAGACCACGGCGTCGATGCCCGCCGAATAGGTCCACTCCGGCTCGTAGCGGGCCTTCCGGTTCGATTCCCGGTAGTGCCAGGCAAACCATCCCGCCATGACAAAGACCGGGATCACGACAATGAGCATGAGACCGACCGCGACCAACAGAAGATCGCGTTCCGTCGACGCAATCGGCCCGTCCGGGCTCAACACGGGGAACTGCTTCAGGCTGCAGCCGCCGAGCAGGAGCAGCGGGCTCACGAAGACGAGTCTCAGCACCGCGCGACGGGGAGCTGTTTTCTTTCGAAGAGCAACAACGTGAAGCAATGTCAATCTGTTACCGAGTTGCGATACCCCCCTCGCCGCTCCTTTGCTCCCTGAACGCCTCATCTTTGCCGCGGGTAACATCGACTGAAAGAAATCTCCTACACTGTCCGACGCTGTCATCGGACAACGGCCCCCGAAAACTGATAGAGCGGATGAGCCCGTTTTTTACTGAACGTCTTCTCGCCACGACCAATGCAACCGTTAGGAACCGATTTTGCTGGCACGTAGCGAACGAACGCTCTGTTGCTGCAATGCATCATGAAAGAAATAGTTCCCTAAATCGAATGAGATTGCGAGCACACGTCTTCTGTCGTTCAATGATCATTACGGCCGGTTCATGCAAGAGCCGGCACCACTGCGAGATGGAATGACA
>JAKALI010000251.1 GCA_021813195.1 Pseudomonadota bacterium | reverse complement strand
GGCCAGACGAGCCGGATGAGCAGGCCGTCGAACCGCGTCGTGGGGCGACGTTGATCTTGCGTGTCGACCCGGCGCGGGCGCTCGAGGCTGAATACCAGGCGCGGCAGATCCTGGAACGGGTCAATGCCTACTTCGGCTATCGCGCCGTGGCTGAGCTGCGACTCATTCAGGCTCCGCTTTCGCGTGAAGATCGGAGGGTAGGAGCCAGGGCTGGGGCATACGACACCGGTGAGCTAGCGGAAAAAAAGCAGAACGCAGGGTCTGGCCAGGATATGGCCCCTTACGCCGAGGATCCTCTCAGCCAGGCGCTAGCCCGGCTCAAGACGGCCATGGACCAGCGGCGACCTGGCTAACCGAAGTCGCGTTCGGACGCGGCAACAGGTGCATGAGCTCGGCGGCATGCGGCAGAAGGACCGTTCAGACGGCATTCAGACCGTTTTGGTCTTAATCCGAGGCAGGCGGCGTGCTATCGGCCTTCCCGTGCGCGTTCCGTTAGGCTTCGCGCCGTGCCGATCGACGACCCGATTAGGAGTTGCAAGACCCGTGAATATACCACTTTTGCCTGTCATCACCGCCTTCCCCACCCGTCGCATTATGCTGTCGCTTATGTTTGTGGGTGGCTGCACTCTTGCACTCGCCAGTCTTTCGGACGTTCTGCGGGCCGATGCGCGGGGACCGCTCGAAGTCCCTGTCGAGGAATTGATGAAACCGGATGACTTGTCGGAGCTTGTCATGGGGTCGGCGACGGCGCCGGTGACGGTCGTGGAATACGCATCGATGACCTGCGGTCACTGCAAGAACTTCCACACCCAGGTCTTGCCCGAGTTGAAAACCAAGTATGTCGAAGCCGGGAAAGTCCGTATGATTTTTCGCGAGTTTCCCCTCGATGCGCGTGCCTTCGCCGCCTCGATGCTGGCGCGCTGTGCGGGAGACGACAAGGCGCTGCCTCTGATCGGCGCATTATTCGACACTCAGGCAGATTGGGCCTATGTGAAGGAAAATCCGACGCCCAAACTTTTTGAGATCGCGCGTCAGGCAGGCTTCACACAGGAGAGCTTCGACAAATGCCTGACCGATCAGGCTCTGCTCGACAAACTGACGGCCAGACGGACCCGGGCAGCGGAGGTTTTCGGCGTCGGTTCAACCCCCACGTTCTTCATCAATGGGAAGAGGCTTACGGAACCGCCGACGGTCGAAGGCTTCGACAAGGCGCTCGAACCCTTACTGAAATGAGGGTTTCGCTCGCGGTAGGCGTGCGCTCCTTCGTCTGCCTCGCTGCACTAGCCGTGACCTTAGTGCTTCTGGCTGCCTGCGCGGGCGATCCGCCGAGTTTGCCAAATGCGCCTGCCGCCGGCGTTTCCGCCGAGCAGATCGCGCGCGGCGCAGCTTTTCCCGATCCCACAACGGGTCCCAACGCCGACACGGGTGGCTTCAACCCGTTCGCGAACGAGATCGACAGCGCAAGGGGTGGCCGGGAGGTTATCCCGAACCCAACCCCAGCTGACGTGGCGATGACGGGCACATTGCCGGAGATGTCGCTCGGCCGGGACGATGCGCCGGTGACGATCATCAAGTATGCGTCTCTGACGTGTCCGCACTGCCGAGCGTTCCACCAAAATGTGTTTCCGGTGCTGAAACGGGAGTATATCGACACGGGGCGGGTGCGCTTCGTGTTGCGCGAGTTCCCCATCGGACGCACGTCGGGTACAGCCACTATCGCGCTGCGCTGTGCCGATCCGGCCAAATATTTTGAGCTATACGGCAAGTATTTGGAACAACAGAATTCCTGGGTTTCACAAGAGGTGCGCTTGGAGCCGATTTTCGCCGTCGCACAACAGGTGGGGATCACGCGGGCGCAATTTGACGCCTGCCTGCAGAATCAGGGCATGATCGATGGCTTAAAGTGGGTCAAGGAGCGCGGCCGCAAGCTCGGGGTCATCGGTACGCCCAACTTCTTCGTCGGCGCCAAGCTCATCAAGAGCACCCTGACGATGGACGAGATCCGGTCGCTGGTGGATCCGCTCATCGTGTCCGCGAACAAGGTGGGTCAAAACACCTCATCGCAGGAAGCGCGTCAGTTGCGGCCGTGACGAGTCCGGTGTCTGACCTGCCACGAAGGCGATCACCACGCTGTGGCCGAGCGAAAGTCGACCATGAAGATAACCAGACTGCGCCTACTCGGTTTCAAATCCTTCGTCGAGCCGACCGATCTCGTCATCGAGCCGGGTTTGACGGGTGTCGTCGGGCCCAACGGATGTGGCAAATCGAACCTCCTCGAAGCCTTACGGTGGGTGATGGGGGAGACCTCGCACAAATCGATGCGTGCCGCGGCCATGGACGACGTCATTTTCTCTGGTACGCAGACCCGTCCCGCGCGAAACACCGCCGAAGTAACCATCTTCCTCGATAATTCGGAGCGCCTGGCACCGCCGGAATTCAATGGCACCGATACGATCGAAATCACCCGCCGCATCGAACGCGAAGCGGGATCAGCCTATCGCATCAACGGCAAAGACGTCCGCGCGCGCGACGTGAAGATCCTCTTTGAGGACGCGGCCACCGGTGCGCGCTCTCCAGCCCTTGTCCGCCAGGGCCAAATTTCGGAAATCGTCAACGCTAAGCCTGAGCAGCGACGTCGCGTGCTGGAGGACGCAGCAGGCATCGCCGGACTGCACACTCGTCGTCACGAAGCCGAATTACGGCTCAAGGCCGCCGAGTCCAATCTGGCACGGCTGAGCGATCTGATGGGGGGTCTCACCTCGCAGATCGAAAGTCTGAAGCGCCAGGCTCGGCAGGCCCGGCGCTACAAGGACGTTTCCGCCGAGATTCGCAAAACTGAGGCTCTCCATTTGCACCTGTCGTGGTCGCAGGCGCAGGCACAGGTCGAGCGTGAGGAAGTCAATCTCAGAGCCGCCACCGAAGTTCTCGGCGCGGCAACGCAAGATGAGGCGCGCTGTCTGCGAGTGGAGGCCGACCTTGCCCAGGCGCTCCAGCCGTTGCGCGAAGCCGAGGCCATCAAGGGCGCAGCGCTGGGCAGACTGAAGCTCGAGCAAGAGACGCTCGATCGCGAAGCCGAACGGGCCCGGTTGCGCATCAGCGAATTGCAAACGCGCAAGGAGCAGCTCAGCAAAGACATCGCGCGAGAAACGCGGAGCCTGGAGGAGGCGCGCGAAGTCATCGTGCGGCTGCAAAATGAGATTGAGTCCTTAAGTGAAGCCGAACAGGGCGCTGCGACTCTCGAACAGACAGCTCGCGACGTCCTTGCACAGGCCGAAGCCGACATGAAAACAGCCGAGGCGCACCTTGCCGATATCACCCATCGGTCTGCTGAACAGCGCGCGCGCCGTCGCCAGCTTGCTCAAGCGCGCAGCGAACGCGAGGACGCACTGAAGAAATTAGAGCGCCAGGCCGCTGCTTTGGAGACACAATCTCGCGAAATCCACGGCCGCGCGCCCGATGCTGTCACGCTCGCAGAGACGACCGAGCAAGGCCACCTCCTTGCCGAGCGGTCCCAGCGGCTCGAGCAAGACATTGAAGCGGCGGTCGCCAAAGTCGCGGATGCGGCGGCTGCGCTGGCGAGGCATCGCGAAGAGGCAGCTGCGGCAAAACTTCTGATCTCAAACCTGCAAACCGAACGCGAAACGCTCGCCAAGCTGTTGATACCGGTGCGTGACGACGATTTGCCCCCGATTGTCGATCAACTGAGTGTAACGCCGGGTTACGAGACGGCGCTCGGGGCCGCGCTTGGCGAGGATTTAACCGCACCGATCGCCGACGATGCGCCGATGCACTGGCGGCTCATCCATATTGCGACCATTGATCCAGCCTTGCCCGCAGGGGTGGAACCGCTAAGTCGCTACGTCTCAGCCCCGGCCGAACTGCAGCGGCGTTTGTCCCAGATCGGTGTCGTCGCGCCTGAAGATGGGCCTGAGATTCAAAAGCAGCTGGCAGCGGGGCAGCGGCTCGTCAGTCTCGATGGCGATCTGTGGCGCTGGGATGGCTTCGTTGCCGCGAGCGGCGGGGCATCGCTTGCCGCGCAGAGGCTGGCTGAGCGCAATCGGCTGTCCGAAATCGAAGAGCAAATTGAGGCTGCGCGGCAGGCGTCGGCAGATCTTCTTTCCGCCGAAGCTGCCGCAGTTGCTGCTCATGCCGAGGCGGCGAATGCGGAGCGTGTGCTGCGCGGGGCCTGGCGGCAGACACAAAGCGACTTGAGCGCGGTGCGCGATCGCCTTGCCATAATGGACCGCCAGGCGCGCGAGACCGAGGCGCGGCTGGCCGCCCTCGGCGAAGCGCGTGAACGATTGGAGCAGGACTTCGCCGAGGCGCGTCAGCGGCTGGAGGCAACTCTCGCCCAGCTCGAGGCAGAGACCGCCGCAGAGGACCTCGAACCGCTGGCCAATGCCGCGCACGAGGCGGCGACGGCGGCGCGACGGGCCGCGGGGGAAGCCAATTCGCACCTTCAAACCCTGATCCGCGACCGGCAGCTCAACGCGGAACGCCTCCGATCAGCAGACGTCGAACGCGCGCGCTGGAAGCAGCGCGGCGAGAGTGCCGAGCAACATCGTGTCAGCCTCACCCAGCGGCTTGAGGAGACGGCGGCTGAGCTTGAAGGGTTGGAGGGTCTTCCTGCGGAGATAAACACGCGCCGCGAGCGACTGTTGACACTAATCGCGGAGGCCGACGCTGAGCGCCGATCGGCTGCCGATGCGCTTGCAGAAGCCGAGAGTGCGCAACGAGCGGCGGTGGTCGCGCTCCGAGCAGCCCAGTCGGCCGTCGCCGAAGCCCGCGAAGGCCGGGCCCGTGCGGAAGCGCGCCTTGAGGCCGCCCGCCAGCGCCGCCAGGACGAAGCGCGGCGCATTCGCGAAACGTTCGAAGTTACTCCCGAGGATTGTCTGTCGCTGGCCGGTCTTGAGCCCGGGACATCTCTTCCGGCACTGGTGGATATCGAGCAGCACCTTCAAAGGCTCAAGGCCGATCGCGACCGGCTCGGCGCCGTCAACCTCCAGGCAGATGAGGAACTGACGGCGCTGCAGACCCAATTCGCCGTGATGGAAACGGAACTGAGCGATGTGGAGCAGGCTGTCGCCAAATTGCGCGCCGCCATTGGGCAGTTGAACCGCGAGGGCCGTAAGCGGCTTGAAGAGGCCTTCGACATCGTCAATGGCCATTTCCAACACCTGTTCACCACGCTGTTTGGGGGCGGTGAAGCGCGCCTGGAAATGATTGAATCGCCCGAGGACCCGCTGGAAGGCGGTCTCGAGATCATCGCCAAGCCGCCCGGTAAAAAGCCAGCGACCCTCTCCCTGCTCTCCGGCGGCGAGCAGACCCTGACCGCACTGTCACTTATCTTTGCCGTCTTTCTGACGAACCCGGCACCGATTTGTGTGCTCGATGAGGTGGATGCGCCGCTCGATGATGCCAACGTCGATCGCTTCTGTACGCTGATGGAAAAGATGGCGTCGGAGACGGCGACACGGTTTCTCGTTATTACCCATCACCCGATGACGATGGCGCGCATGAACCGCCTTTTCGGTGTCACAATGGTCGAACGGGGCATCTCGCAGCTCGTCTCGGTCGATTTGGAAACGGCCCGCAGCTTTCGCGAAGCCGTCTGAGGATGTCCAGGATGTCGCAGGTTTGCCTGCGCGGTTTCGCCGTACCCTCGGTATTCGAGGCCGCAGCCACCCTTTCTTGACACCCCAAGGGGCCGCTCATATGGTGCGCCCGCGCTCGAAAACCGTATCGTTTTCGGCGGTTTCCCGTAGAGGATGCCGATGTCGGACCCAGACCATGGGGCTAATCCCGAAAAGGGGAGCTTGAGCCCTGAGGAGATTGCTGAGTTCAAGCGGCGCGCCTCAGAGCTGGGCAAGCGAATCGAAAGCGTCCAGTCCGAGAAACAGGCCGAAATCGAAACGCAGCAGGACCGTGCCAACCGCTCGCGCGGCATGGCCTACGGGTTGAGGATGTCGACCGAACTTGTCGCCGCCATTCTGGTCGGCGGCTTCATGGGTTACATGCTCGACACTTGGCTTGGGACATTGCCCTGGCTGTCGCTGCTGTTCGTGATGCTGGGCTTCAGTGCGGGAGTTCTCAATATTTTGAGAACCTTCAAGAGAATGCAGGCCGAGATCGAGGCTCAGAAAGGCTTCACGATCGGCAAGTCTGTTGCGGATGAAGATGGCGACGACGACCTGAGCAGGCGTTAGGGCACCACATACGGGGTAGGGACGTGGCAGCAGAACACGGGGCACAGGGTGGCGGCGGTATGCCCGATCCCATCTATCAGTTCGAGGTCAAGCGTCTCTTCCCGATGGAGATTTTTGGCGTCGATGCGACGTTCACCAACTCCGCATTGTTCATGG
>JAKALI010000250.1 GCA_021813195.1 Pseudomonadota bacterium | reverse complement strand
GCGAAGAGAGGTCAATCATGAACACGACAGCGAAGCCGGAAATCCTGCCGGCCGAACACTATCAGGATGCCGAAGAGGAAGGCCGCGTTGTCGATAACCCCGATATCGGCGCCCTCGTGCAGCTCAATTCGAGCGAGATAAATCAGCAGATTTTAACTGCGCGCGCCTATCCCCGCTCGCTCACGCAGTTCCGCAAGAATATGCGGGAGATGGTGACGCTGGATGCGAACGTCGCCCAAGCCTGTCTGTATGCGCTGAAGCGTGGCGACAAGGTCATCGAGGGGCCGTCCGCTCGCTTCGCCGAGGTCGCTGCGCAGTGCTGGGGAAACTGCCGGGCCGGCGCCCGCGTCATCGATATCGGTGACGAGTACATCACCGCCCAAGGTGCTTTTTACGATCTCGAAAAGAACATGGCCGTCAGCTACGAAGTGCTGCGCCGCATCACCGACAAGTACGGCAACCGCTACAATGCCGACATGATCGGCGTCACCGGCAATGCAGCCTGCTCCATCGCCCTGCGCAATGCCATCCTCAAGGGCGTCCCGAAGGCATTCTGGGGCGATGCTTACGAACAGGCCAGGCAGGTTGCATTCGGCAAGGGTGAGGCACTGGCCAACAGGCGGGCGGCAGCGATCAAGGCGTTTGCCCACTACGGCGTCGAGCCGCTGCAGATCTACGGTCTTCTGGGCATTCGCGGCGCCGAGGACATCACCATCGACCATCTCGTTCTTCTCGGAGGCATCTATACCGCAATCCACGAAGGCGAGACGACGCCAGAAGAAGCCTTTGCCACGGAGAATCTGAGTCATCCCGACGAGGTCAAGCCGCAGTCGCGCGGCCCGAGCGCCTTTGCCCGGAACCAGCCGAAGCAGAAAGATGCGGCGAAGGGCTCTTCGCCAAAGACATCCGAGCCGGCTGCTACTGAGAAAAAGCCGGAGCCCGAACCGGAACCTGAGCCCGAGAATGAGGGCACTCAGGAAGGCGAAGGGGCATCAGCAGAAGCGGACATAGGCGCCAGTGAATACGAAGACTGGTACTCCGATCAGGTGAAGGCACTGGCGGATATCACCCGTATCCGCGACTTGGCCGATCTTCGGGAATCCGTCACGGAGAATGTAGACAGCGACGAACGCCTCAAGGCATGGAACGCGGCCTGCGGCAAGCGGCAGCGCGAAATCTTTGACGCATCGAGGAAGCCGAAAAAATGAGCCGCAACGGTGTGCAATCCATTGATGCCGCGCTCGGCGCCGTTCTGGCGAAACGGCGTGCAGCGCTCAAGATCAGCGTGCGCGGTGCCGCCAAGATGCTCGGCATCAGTGCTGGGTCTGTCAGCCGCTATGAAACAGGCCATCGCGCGCTTTCGTTGGACATGCTGGTCCGGTTCTCGGCGCTGTACGAGCGCAAGCCGGGGGGATTGCTGGAAGCGGCAATTCGCAGGATGGCGAATGAGTAAGCGGCCGCCGATCACGCCAGCCATGAAGGTCGCGGCGCTTCTGCAGGCTGTCTGGGTTCAGTTCGGCATTCATCTCAATTGCCGCATCTGCGACGAGCCGATGAAGCCGGAAGATGCCGCCAAGGGAGATATCCATTTTGATCACGTTCACGGACTCGTCTTTGGCGGACCTCATTCGTGGCAGGCGTTGCGCCCGACCCATAAGGCTTGCAATCTCAAGAAGGCCGGCCAGGAAAGCAAAGCCAACTGGAAGGGCAAGCGCATTCGTGGCGAGACGAAGACGCGGCCGAAGCGGAAGATCAAATCGGCAGGGTTCAACAAATCGAAGCGACCCATGCGCGAATCCTGTGCCCCGCGCGTGAAACAGTTGAGGGAGGAATAGCTATATGAACGACTACACCGATTCAGATCCGACCTTCGACCAGATCGAAGCCGCCAGACGGCGCCGGCACTTCTGGCGGACGCTGACTTTCTTCGCTGGCTTTGGGCTGGCAGGGGTGATCCTGATCCTCTCTGTGAGGGGGTTGCTGCCATGAGCGAGTGGAAGTCAATCGAGACGGCGCCGAAGGATGCGCGCGCTTGTTTGGTGTTCTGCCCCGTATATCGCAACATCTACGTGGTCACGTGGGTAGTTCCCCTCGGTAACGGTGGCGAACGCTGCGTTGAGGACGGATTCTGGGCGCACTTTGCTAACGGTAGTTCACCGTTGAGGGAGACGCCGAGCCACTGGATGCCCTTACCGGAACCGCCGAAATGAGCGCCCGCAGCGAAATCGCGCACGACATAGCGCGCTACGGACTCGAAGGTTATCTCGATTTCGTGTGGGAGCAGCGCGATCCGCATGGCCGCTTCATCCATTCGCAAGGGGCTTGGCCGATATCGCGCGTCGAGGCTCAGAAGCCGCTGCCGTTCTGTCGCAAGGTCAAGACCGCGAAGAAGTAGTGCTCAGCCATGCGGGTGTGAGCGCCGCCACATTTCTTCCTGGCGCTCGTAGGCGCGGGTCACGTCCAGCGGTGTCCAGCCCAGCGCCTTGCGCAACTGATCGGCGCCAGTGATTTCCCCGCGCGGCACGATCACGTGACCTTTCGCCTGACTGCGGACACCCTCTTGCGGCCAGACGCCGAGCCCGAGCAGTGGATTTCGTACGAACCCCGGTGCAGCAGCAGCCGCGGCGGCAGGCAACCCCTGATGGCTCTTGAGGCGCTGTTCGGCGCCTTGTACGGCCCGGCTGGCGACGCTGAATGCCGGAAGCATGTCAAGGATTTGTTGCCACTTCGGCGTGCCGGTTCCGTAGTCCTGAATTTCCCGCGTGATCGGGTCACCGAAGCCGAGGCGGCTGGTGAGATCGACGCCGAGGATGGACGAGATCGGCCCCCGCAGCACCATGTCGGCACCCATGCGGCCCCAGCCAGCGTCGTTCTCAAGCCAGTCCCTGATCTTGTCCTTGGTGTCGGGGTCGATGCCGGTAACGAGGCGGTGCACCCGGTCGTAGAGGTTTTCGATGTCCTGCGTGAACCAGATGCCGCTGGCGCCAGTCAGGGCGGCGAGCGAAGCCGTCATCAGTGCCGCACTCTTGCGGCCTTCCGGTCCCATGCGCCCGGAAAGCTGGATCATCTTGGCGAGCGCCCGGGTCTGGAAGTTGTGGAACTGCCACAGCAACCCACCGATGGCGCCGCGGCCGATCTCTGGCATGTTGCGCTTGCCGTAATCGAAGGCGCCCTCGCTGACCATGAAGCGACCAACGGCTTCCGGTGTACGCCCATACTGACGGATTGCCGCCTTGAAGTTCTCGTCGTCACCCCATGCCTTCTCGAAGCGCTCGACACCACCGGGCCGCTCCGCCAGCCGGAACGCCGCCAGCGCCATCGGGATGCGCGTTAGCTGGTCCGCTGCGGAAACCGAGGATGACAGCACGTCGGATACCCGGTTCCAGCCGTGACGGAAGCCGCGCGCCCAGTCGGCCTCGCCGAACTTGACCTTGCCGATTTCATCTGTCAGCCGGGAGTGCAGCAGTCCTTCCTTGCCGATCTGGCCGAGGAAGGCTTTCTCCGGGGCGGTGCGGCCGATCTTCTCGATATCGCCATAGTTGAGGCCCTTGACGGTGTCGGCGCGCATCCTGGAGGTAACATCGCGCATGGCGTAACCGAGCGCTGTGGCCGCTTCGCCAGCCGGGATGCCGACCTTGAGCGTCGAGAGCCCGACCAGCGGTCCGTGCATGGCGATATGCACGGCTACGGCAGGCACCCCGGCCAGCGTCCAGTAGAACGCCATGTTCTTGAGGGCATTGGCGCCACGCTCAAGGAAGCCGGGGCGCTTGTCCTGATAGGCATCCCAGTTCTTCCAGAACTCGCGCACGTTCTTGTTGGGGTGGCTGAGGACCAAATCGCGGGCACGCTGGATCGTGTCGTCATGCTGCATCCCGGCGATGTGGTGCGAAATCCAGAAGTTATATGAACCAATCGCGCGCCGCATGTCCGGGTCGTATCCCGGCACCGTAAACGAGCGCTTCTTGAAGCCAGCCTTCAGTTCCTCGTAGAGCTGATCGCGGATTTCGTCCATCAGCTTCTGGTAGGCTTCGTTGCGCTGCCACGCCTTCTCGCCGCCTTCGGTGCGATGTTCCAGCGCCTGCATCAGCTTCTCGATGGCCGGGATATTCATCCGCCGCAGATCTTCCGGTTTCGTGGAAATCTGGCCGTGTTCAATGACATGCGTCGGTGACTGCCACTTGCCGTCCTTGAACTCGAACTGGCCGAACTTGCCCAAGGCGCTGAGGCCGGCAATCGCCTTCTCGACTTCGGCCGACGTTCCCTCGTTGGCCGTCCGCTTGAACTGGCCGAAGATATGCTGCCACGGCCGCTCCGTCTCGACGCGCTGATACCACTCGACGCGCGGGAAGCCGCCGAGCGACTCCTTGTCGACACCCGGCTTGGCCTTCACGGCGACGTAATGATCGCCGAAGCGCATCAGCGGGATATATCCGGCACGCTCCTGCGACCGCATGGCTTCGACCAGATCGGCGATGTGTTCGAGATTGCGCTTGCCGGCGCGGGTGGTCTCCTTCTCGGCGGCACGGCGCATCTCTCCGGTATCGAGCGGGCCGTCCCAGCCGAGCTTTCTGGCCGTGGCGTCGATCAGATCGCCCCATTGCTTGGCGAACATGCGCTTGAGCCCGAAGAGCGCCTTGGCCTCGGTGGGATTGAGCACGACGGATTCGCCGGGTTTGCTGAGCCGCGCCAGATCATGGTTTTCGTTGCGCAGCACCACGGAACGGCCGTCATCTTCGAGATCACGGTTGTCGAGCCGCAGCAGTTCCATCCCGGCCAGCACTTTGTCCTGCGACGTTTTCGGAAGCCTGCCGAAGGTGCCGTCACCATTGGCATAGGCGCGGTAATCAGCCTGCAGGGCGTGCGCGGCTTCATCCTTGAACCGCATGGCGTTGTAGTAGCGGCCGGAGCGCCAATCGAGCGCCGCCAGCGTGCGGGGGAAGATGAAGCGCCGCGGGACATCGCCGAGGATCTTGGTCGAGCCCGGCGCCCAAGCACCGGCCATCTTTTCGTTCACGTAGCGGGCATAGGCTCCGGCGCCTTTGCCTTTCCAGTCCTCGGCCATGACGTCGCTGACGTTGTCATAGGAATCGCGGCCTTCGGGAGGAACGGCAGGTTCTTCCGGTGACGGCAGGTGCTGGGCGAAAAGCGACGTGCCCTCACCGAAGTCCGGCATGTCGCGAGCGCCGATCTCGCCCGAAGCTATGCG
Organism: Pseudomonadota bacterium; assembly: GCA_021813195.1. The sequence continues at coordinate 1,176 of JAKALI010000250.1, read as the reverse complement.
CCGGAAGACATCATCCGCCGTGACATTGCGACCGAACATGCTGCGCAGCTTGCCGCCGACGGCGTGCAGGAAATCGGCGATGCGCTCGAAGACGGGTTTCGCTTTGGCGGGAATATCGGGCGCCGAAGGGTCGCGATGCCACTTCGAGAACTCTTCAGCGACAGATTCTTCGACCTTCTGGTCCTGATCGGCTCCGGGGTAGCGGGCTTCAATATCGTGCTTGCCGATCCAGTTGTCTTTCTCGGCGGCCGAGGAAAGCGTACGCCATTCCTCCGGCGTGATGAGGCCGCGCCCACGGAGATAGTGGACGGCCTCATGGCGCAGCGTGCCGACGGCATCCGGACTTTCAAGGGACCATGCGACGAGACGCTTGGCGCCGTTGAAATAAGTAGCCCCGGCGATACGGGCACCTTCACCAATACCGGCAACCTTCTCGAAGCCGGGAACGACCTCAAGTGCCGCAGCGGCGCGAACACGGGCATTGGGTACGATCCGCTTGGCTTCGGCATCGACGGCGTTGAGCACGGCGGCTTGTGCGGGGGAGGCGTCGCCGATGGTCTGGGCCAGAATGTCGTCGGTCAGCTTGACGCGCTCGCCGGTGGCAGCGCGGGCACCTTCACGGCCGGCTTGGAAGAGTGGCTGTCCGCGCATGACGGATTCGCGCATCGCGGGAGTAATCGAAATCTGATGGACCTTGTCGCCGACGGGCGCCGTCGGATGCTCGACTATTTTGCCGCCAAGGGCCTCAGCCGCTGCATTGGAGAGTTCGCGCGATGCGTCGCTAATGGTGTGGCCCGATTGAACAGCGGCTCTGAAGTTACGGATTTGCTGTTGCACCATTGCCGGCAATCTGTCGAAGTCGCGGCTCTGTATGAAATCAAGAAGTCCAGCATTCGACCTGACACCGCCTTCGTAGGCGCGGTCAACGAACCCGGATGGCTCCGGGTTGATGAGACCGCTTTCGACTTTCGCTCCCCACTTCTTTCCGATCCTGTTGACGATGCCGGGCAGAATTTTGTCGTAAAAGGCGTGCAGCCCTTCACCGCCAACCTTGAGATCGAGGCCGCGGTAGTCTTTGCCGAGTCTGGGCGTCATTCCGAGAACTTCTGTGTCGCGACGCACGGATTCTGGAAGATTCTTCCAGTACTGCTCGGCCTCATCCTTGGTGGCAAAGCG
>JAKALI010000249.1 GCA_021813195.1 Pseudomonadota bacterium | reverse complement strand
ACTGCGCAACTACTATATCGCGCTGTTCTATCCTATAGCCAATCTCTTTCATCCCATCGTACTTTGGCTAACGCAAGCACTCAAGGTGTCGCTTCCGATGTGGTGGAAAGATGGTTTTATTCTCTACCTCGCGATGTCGCTCGCATTGTTCCGATATTTCTCGATTGTGATAACCGTTGACCTCGCATACATCGATCGCGTGATTAGTGTTCATGGATACGGTGGCCAATTAGCCCACCCGAAGACGATGAAATTCATCTGCTACGACAACCGACTGAAAAGACAGGTCGAGATCATTGGCTATCTGACGAGCGCGCTTTACGCGCTCATGTGGCCGGTTGGAATTTTCCTGCAACCCATATTGGATTGGCTGGGCATCGACAGGCCTCTGTTTACGGACGCGCTCCGAGGCGCTCCTGGTGGCAATGACCTTCGATGGAGATTGCGCCTAATGCTGCGGAGTTTTTTGCTCCAGGTGATATACGTTTTCACTTGGGCGGCAGCTTTTCTTGCGCTGAACGCTGGCCTTGGGAGGTGAGTTTGTCGATTATGTTACAAAACGCGGCCGGATGGCGTTCAACCGCGCTCTCGTGCAGAGAAATACGTGTTACGTTATGTTTGAACAGAATGAGGCATTCTGTTCAGCATTTATTGGCGTCGTCAAGGGCATTTCCTTGGCGTAGCGATTAGGAATCGTAATCAATGACTTATGCTCTACGATCAACACGGAAATCGAAAATACCTCACCGCTAATGAACGACGCGCGTTTATCGTCGCGGCGAAGCAGGCGAGACCAGACATCGCGACTTTCTGTTTGACGCTCGCGTATACGGGCGCGCGCATTTCAGAGGTTCTCGCACTCACAGCTCGCTCCGTAGACTTCGGTACGCGCGCAGTTATCATTAGGTGCCTGAAACGTCGGCGAGACGGTGTGTTTCGAACGATACCAGTGCCTGGGTCATTCCTAGAACAATTGGAATCAGTGTACGGCATCGCGAAGCGTCAATATTCCCCGTCGCAATGCGATGAGAGGCTTTGGTCGTGGTGCCGCACAACCGCATGGACATACGTCAAGGCAGTTATGGTCGATGCCGGTGTGTTGGGCACATGGGCCACTCCGAAAGGGTTGCGACACGGTCTCTGCGTCGAGGGCACCACAGACGCGGGTATCCCTCTCAATGTAATGCAGCGCTGGCTCGGTCACGCCCGAATCGAAACAACCGCAATCTACGCCAATGCCATTGGAACGGAGGAACGACGACTGGCACGCAGATTGTGGGCTGAAGGTGTTCCCTTCGATAATTAAAGTGCACCATAACGCCTTGAACAGTCAATATTGCGCAGATTGCAAGCCGATATATGCTTACTGTGAACTTCAGTTCCTCGCTTCCTGGTTGATAAAGGCCGCGTCCCGAATGGTCGGAACGCGGCTGAGTCCGTCAGGAGCACAAAATGACCGAGTCAAGATCGAACTCTCCGGAAATCGAGGTGAAACGATTTGAATGGGCATCTTGGCACCCTGTTCTATCGGCACTCGCAAAACCTTCGCTCGAAAACCTATTTGCCGGGTCCACACGGACATTATCCGGTTTTGCGGCGATTGATGAGGCTTTGGAGGTTGTGAATAGCGCGCTACGTCGTGACAGGCTGTCGGCTCTGGCCGCCGAGGAACTCCACTTGCTCAAGAAAGCAATTGCGTGGCGCGGCTATCTCCTCGCAGAGGAAGAAAAGCGGATTTTGCGGTTCGAGGTCATAACCGGAAGAGCTGATGGTGATAGTCTCACGCACGGCCCGGCCGCCGAAGCGTCGAAACATTATCGCGAGATACTCGCGGTATCCGCCGAAAATAAGGCTGACTGAACAAGTGTAACCGCCCCTTGATCTGCTCGGGGGGCGTTTTCAATGTATGCTGCCATGCACTTAAAGAATCGAATGGCAACCCCTAACGCTTGAACGGTTGTAGCAAGCTCAACATGCCTCATATATGGCTTGCTCTCGTCCGTAAATTCACCGGTTATTTTGGGGCTAGTCGCTCGGTGCTTGAAGTCGTTGACCCGCCCCATTGTGATAGCCAAACATTCTTCCGCAGTCAGAGGTGCACCGGTCTCATGTCTCAACTTTGCGGCGATCTCAATGACTGAAAAGTGCCCTTCCAGTCGCTCTACTGGCGTGAGCTGCTTAAACAACTCATGTTGCGCGGAACGAATTTTGGTCGCCGCGCTCGCAGTATCGGCAATCGGAAGGGCAGCAATAATTTTAGTCACTAACGAGAGCGATTCATCACAAACTGTAGAAAACCTATCCGAGGCTATGGTGTCGCTCGGCTGTGTAGGCGTGCGGATGTTGTTGGACGCATTTGTTAACAGAAGTGCTAGCGTTAAGAGCCGGGAACCGATCCACGGATAGAGTCTTTCCTCTATGTAGCCGTGCTTTACTTTGCGTTCATCCTCTGGAATTTCTTCGTTGAATGCAAAGCCGAGTAACCACCTCCCAATACATCGGTCGAATGTGGCAGCGATGCGATGCTGTGAATCGCTGATTAGGGAGCTTATCATCCACAACGGCCATTCGTCGTGCTTTTCTAAGTTTTCGCTCCGTCCCATGCTGAATTCTCGGAAGGCCTTGAAAAGGTCTCCGTGCTTGCTCGGTCGTACGCGCGTGGTATGAATGCTCGCCAACAACTGTTGGCAGTGCACTGCATCTACGGCAGCTCTAAGTAAGAACCCGGAAATACGGCGGTGCGGTCCGTCCCAATCAATTTTAGAGCCTCGGTCAAGTTCACTGATCAATGCCTTTGACAGATGTTCTGCCGATTCAGCGAGCCCCATCCCACCCTCACAAGATCCTGTGCCCAGACAAAAGCAACATGCCAATCGCGCACGGGCCTTTGCTTTCTCTATAGATAATAGCTGCAAAGCGATCTGAACAGAATGCCTCATTCTGTTCAGATCGGGGGCACACATGGGGCGGCGCGGGAGAAATCGAGAGCTCCTAACTACTTGCGCAGTAATTGCTATTTGTTCTCAGGTACTGTCCGGCTGTATTGCTGCCGTCCCGCTCATGATAGCGGGAGAGGGGGCTGCGGTCGGGTACTCCGGGTACAAGCTCGTTCAGACCGGCACGGGCGGTTCGGTCGGCGTCCACTTCCGCATGAACGGCGACAAGGAAGCACCGCCTGAGGCGCTGCCGCCCCTGCATGCGGTTGCGGTATGGCCGAGCACGCGGCGTGAAGTCGCCTTTGCTGAAAAACTCGAACAGGCACATCGCTTCCGAGTCGTTGCTCCGGCGACGATCTTTGCCGACCTCGCCGACGTGAAAGTTCCGGAAGACCTCAACCAGATGACGGACGAGGAGCGGAATTCCGCCTTCGCCACTGTCTGCCGGCGCGAGCACGTCGACATGGTGTTCGCGGCGCGCTCGCTCGGTACCACGTCAAACGATAATGCCTTCTCGCTGTCGCGGGCGAACGTGACCAACTCGGCAGACGTAATGGGCTATTCCTGCGCAACGAAGCGCGTTGCCTGGACTGACGAACTGAGCCTCATAATCGAATTGGGTAGCAGCACGCCGCCATCGGATACCGAACTCGCCACCGTTGCCGGCAATGCTTGGGCAGATAGGGTGGTGCAGGCAATGGGCGGTGCAGCGGCGACCACACAGGCGGCGAAATAGGTGCTGGGAGCAACATGGATAGATATAGGTTTCTTGGGACGTGGCTCCTGAGCGTGTTTGTGTCCGCTGTCTTCGCTCTTTTCGTCCTCGTCGGTCTCAATCTCGTTCTTGATAGCGGACCGCCGTACACACAAATACTCGGCGTTCCGCTCGCTGTACGTCAGGCCGCGGGCGGAGGACTCGCACTATTCGGCATGTTCGGATTGCTCTTCGCCCGTGGCGTCGCGGTGCTGCTCGAAATCGAGCGTTCACTGCGAAAGATACCCGGCTCAGAAGAGCCAGGTCTCTCTCTGGCGTATCAAATTGGACGCCTCATTGGAAAGGCCGCAACCGGCGGCAAACATGAGTGAAGGTTGCTCAGTAGCAGTCTGGGAGGAGCATCGTGCGGATTACATCGTTGTTTGCCATTCTGCTTTGCACCACGCTTTCAGCATGCGGCGGATGCAACCGACCGTCCGATCAACGCTTGGCCAGGGCCGTGCTCAACTACTGGGCTGGTCAATACAACGGCCATTCCGGACTGCGTTATGGCGATGTTCGCATCCTCGGCGTTACGATGAACGACAAGTGCACCGCGGGCACTTTCGAGTACGAAGCGTATACGTCATCCTTAAACGTGAATACTGGTGGATGGTCCTCGATGGCGCCTAACGGGACGACGCAAACCGGCGCACTGCGTGGGGCAGACAACGGAAATTGGTTTGCGACGGTAACGTGGGGAATGGGCGGTGTCGCGACGTTCGAAGTTCCATAAGGGGCGTGCCGATACCAGAACGACATCGAGGAGGGTGGTGCATGAACGGCCTTACCGAATCTGCCATCGTTGTACTTCTCACGTCCATCGCGCTTATGGGCTGGGGCTTCGAATACCGGAGTGACCATCCGATGGGCGCTGTCGGAGCGCTTTTCGGTGCCGGTGATCCAACCTATTCCGCCGCCGGCTGGGCTATCGGCATCGGTATCCTCGCATTCCTCGTCGGCATCGCGCTTCTCATTGGCGGTCTCGTTCGGCCAAGCAACTCGAAAGATGGCTCATGATGAAACGTACGAAGCTCACCCTTGTTCTCGCCGGTATGGTGGCATTCGCTACGGCGCAATTCATTGCACCGGGCGACGGGCGTGCTCGCGGAGAGACGATCCCTATCCGGCTCATGAACGGCCAAACAGCCTACGTGCCGGATTTCATCCATGACCCGCGGACAATCGACGAAACGCACATCACCGGTGTCAATCAATACTTGCTCGCGGGCACGACTGGGCTCTGTTCGAACCCGAAGGTGCGGTGCGCCACAGGCCCGAAGAACGCGCCGTTCAACATCATATATGCCGCTGCCGATCATGCGTTCACCATTACGCTCACGCAAAGACCCATCGGGCCGGCACGCGCGCAGGCCGAGCAGTACCTTATGCGCCGCCTCGGCCTTCCTGTATCAAACATGTGCCTGCTCAAGTATTTCCTAACCACCACAACCTATGTGGACGCGACATATGGCGGCAACAATCTCCTGTTCAGTTTCTGTCCTGGGGCAGTACGTCTTTCGGGCGACCAGGGCATTCGAACGGGTCAGACGCCCACGCAGCCGGATATCAGTGCTGAAGGCGTGATCGCGTATAGCAGAGGCAGCAGGGCTTACTTCTATCACGGAAATACCTTCACACTCGGTCCACTCACACTCGGAATCCTGAAAGCGTACTGCACGAACCTACAGGTGAACGGACGATCCTGGCACCTCGCAAGCGCGGATGAACTCCAGCCCGCGCTTACCTTTCTCGCTCACGGTCAGGGTGTTTGGAGCGATTTTTCGGAAATCCAACCCCGCGGCCCCGGATACATGCTCGTGACCGCGACACCGGAGGCTGCGCCGGGGTTCGTCGATGTATATGAATTGTACGGCAATACCGTGAACCAGCAAGCCTCATTCCTTGGAATACGTGGTCAGTTTGTGGGTGGCCCTACCGTCGACAGTATTCCGCTCACAGACGGAAGCGGCAACCATGAGTTCGTGAAGGTCGTGTGTATCTCGGATGCCAATAGTCCGCCGGTGCGGCACTAAGAGAAAGCCCCGGCATATGCCGGGGCTGTGTATCATCCGCTCGCAGGCTTCGCCAAATCGCAGAGATACTCAACTGCTTCCTGTGCCTTGCTTGCTGCAGTGAAGATGGCGCGTGAATCGCGGTTCAACACGGCCAACCAGTTCGAGACGTAGGCTGCGTGGTCGAGACGCGGCTCGTTGGTGATGCGGAAGGCGGAACAGAGAAATGCTGCACCTATCTCCGCGACCAGTTCTTCCGCGGCGTGTGCTTCATCACCGAAGCGCCTGCCGAATTCACGGTTGAGGCGTTTCGGCCCGCCGACCCAGTGGATTGATTCATGACCCAGAACCGCGTGGTACGCCTCGGTTGGCGAACTGGTCGCGGTGCCGATGAAGGCTTCCGGATTCGGCATGAGGATGCAATCGAGGTCGCGGCGATAACAGGCCATCTGCCCACCGTGGCGGATGTCGATGCTGATGGCCGCAATGAAGGCAGCGAAGGACTCGTTGATTTCCACCTGGGAGCGCACTTTGGGCATGGGCGGTTGCCAGCCGTCCACCTGTTCAGCATTGAACACATGGGACGCGCGGGCGACGAAGAAGTGCGCGCGGACGTCTTTAGCCTCGTCCCCTTCGGCGGGATCGAGAGGCTTGTAGAAGACGATGAGGGAACCGCGCTCGCCCTTCT
>JAKALI010000248.1 GCA_021813195.1 Pseudomonadota bacterium | reverse complement strand
TCCCCGGCGTTGGTCTTCGCCTGCATCGCGAAGGGCTCCAATAGCGCGTAGTCGGACAGGATGGCGGACATTTCGCGGCTGCGCTCGAGGTCGGCCTCGTACTCCTGCAGCAGCTTTTCGATCGGCTGCCACTTCGGCAGGGCTTCGCCGTCGGCATCGAACATGGTCTCGCCATTGTCGTCGAGGAATTCCTTTTCGACGCAGATCAGGCGGTCGGCCTGCTCCACCTTGTCCAGATTTACCCGCGCCATGCAGAACGGATAGCGCCGCACGTAGGCCGGCAGATAGACGCTCTTGTCCCAGGCGCCCTGCGCGAGGAACAGGTTCTCGCCGTTGGCGAGGCCCAGCACCGCCACCGGCGCGTAAGTCTGGCCGTTGTCGCCGCTGGTGAACACCAGGGGGTAGTCGCGGCAAGCCACGGAAAACTCGGTGTAGCTGACCGGTATCGCATTGAGATTTTTGCAGAAATCCGGCAGCGGGCCGGCTGCGGGCAGCCTCACCTTGTTGTTCTTGTACAGCGGTACGATTTCCTTGTAGCCGAAAGGCGGATTGATCTGCATGCGCGCTCCACGTAGGGGTAAGTCGGTTAAGGGTGCATCATATCGCCCCCCGGGCGCCGACAACAACCGGCACATGGCAACAATCGGCACATTGTCGCCGGGCCGGAATAGGGCTAAAATCCGCACCTTCGTGGGGTGGTAGCTCAGCTGGGAGAGCGCCGCGTTCGCAATGCGGAGGTCGGGAGTTCGATCCTCCTCCACTCCACCAATTCCTTGTTCAAATATTGAGGTCGATACTCCCCGATATGGGGAAGCGACAGCAGTTTGGTTTTTCTTGGTTTTCCCCAAATTAGGGCTTAGGAAGTGACGGTATCACCCGTCTTGCCCAGTCCTAACCATCGACATTAGCTTTCCGCCCACTTTTTAGCCCCCTATTAGGTCGCCCTCAGCCACCGAATTGCTGCGCGAGACCACTGAGCGTCATGTTTTCCGCAACGGCGTCATGCGGAATGAGTACGTACCGCCAAGGTTTGCCGTGATAGGACGCGGCGTGGCGTGATGCGTTAGCACACCAGTTCACCGCGACATTTTTCTTTGCCAGCACGATCGGATCATCAATCTCCTTGCGCATCTTCGGTTCGAGCATATAGATCGCGTCGGCTGTCTCGGCGACGAAATCAGGTTGATACTCGAGGTGGTCTGCGCCCTGACGGTAGAAAATCTGGAACTGCCCCTTCGCGGGCTTGAACCACTTGATGGCTTCGCGTTCCAGAATCGCCGCGAGCTTGCGCTCGGCATCCGAGTCGAACTTCTGCACCGGATACAGGCAGCGGCTGAAGCCGCCGAACAGATACTTCGCCATGTTGCTCTTGTCGGCCGGCGACACGCGATAGTCGGCGGGCGGCTCTTGGACGGAATAGGTATAGGCGCTCGGTTTGAGTTCGGTGAAGCCCTTGCTGATCTTCACCTCATAGCCGGCCACATCCTCCCAGTAATGCTCCTGCATCTGCGCGTGGATAAAGCGCGCAATGTCGCGTTGGTAGCAGCGCAATACCTTGCGCGCGTCGTCCTCGGACAAATAGGTCTGGAGGTGCCTTACGGTCTGCGTCGCCAGGTCATAGAGCAGATCGGCATGTACGTCGTAGGAAACGTCATTGAAATCGACCAGTCCGCTGACCACGTAGTCCTCCAGCCGCGCCTCATCGATGCCGCCACGGCCGAGGGCAACGACTTCTGTTCCGCCGGTCCGCAGGTACTTGACCCACAGATCCTCGTCGACGGCCGGATACTTCATCGCGTCCAGCTTGAGCGTGAATGACTTGAAACCCGTCTTCACTTCGCCCTTCGGCACCACCAGAATCCGAGGGATATCGATGGTTTGCTGCATGACCAGCGCCACCGTCTTGGCCACCACCGCCGCGACGTCCAGTTTCTCCGCTATGCCTTCCAGTTCCAACTGACCAGGCTGGCGTTGTTCCTCGACCGCCTTGACGATAGCGGCCTGCACTTCCGGCCGCTTCAGGTGCTCTACCGTGGGTAGAGTCTGCGGTTGATTCTCCAGCTTGCGGATCACCTCATAGGCGATCTGCGCGACCTTTTGCTCCTCCGGCTTGGCGAACAGCGGCGCTACGTCTTTCCCGGCCATCGTCGTGCTGCTCGTCACCTGCGCGGGCTGCAGTCCCAGCTTGGTCGCAAGTTGCGACTGCGACACCACTGTGCCGGTCTTCTGCGCGAGCATATCGGGGTCGAGCACCACGGCCTGCATGCGGATCGCGGAATCCGGCTGGTGGGCTGCGTCGATGATCTCCTGGAACCTGTCGTGGGCGACGATATTGAGCCTGTCCACTGCCGTCACGCCGGTGCGCTTGCCGTAGGGCAGGCGCAGACCGCGGCCGATCGACTGCTCGATCAAAATGCGCGCGTTGGCTGCGCGCAGCGGCACAATGGTGTAGAGGTTGGTCACGTCCCAGCCTTCTTTGAGCATGTTGACGTGAATGACGATCTCGGTCGGCTCCTCCGTGTGCTCCACCTTCAGCAGACGCTCGATCATCTCTTCCTCTTCGGCGCCGGTGCGGCTGGAGTCCACCTGGATCACCTTGTCTTTGTAGCGTCCCTCGAAAAAAGCATCCGATTGAATCAATTGCAGCAACTGGCTCGCATGCGTGGTGTCGCGCGCGATCACCAGTAGGAAGGGCTTGACGATGGGGTTCTCGGTCTCGCGCGCGTAGGTTTCGAGATCGACCTTGACGCTCTCGTGCAGGCGGATGCCGTCTTCCAGCTTCAGGCGCTCGATCTCCTCGGCCGACATGCCGGCCGGGTTGAAGTTCTTGCGCGTGACGACGGCCGGCTCCTTGACGAATCCGTCGGCCATGGCGGTGCCGAGCGGATAGTCGTAAATCACGTTCCTGAACGCCACCGCGCCGCGCGCGGACTCGACGAACGGCGTTGCCGTCAACTCCAGGCCGAGGATGGGCTTGAGTTCGTTGATCGCCCTAATCCCGGCGCTGGCGCGGTAGCGATGCGATTCGTCCATCAGCAACACCAGATCGGGCAGCCCGGCGAGATAGTCGAAGTAACTCTCGCCGATGTATTCCGACAGGCGCTTGATGCGCGGCGATTTGCCGCCGCGCACCTCGGAGTTGATCTTCGAGATGTTGAAAATGTTGATCTTGCAGCGCAGCAGCACATCGAACAGCGTGCCTGCCATGGCTTCGTAGTTGTCGCCGGTAATCAGGGCCGGTGCATCGGTCGCGAATTCGGCGATGCCCTTGAACACGTACTTCGCCGTGTTGGGCGTGAAGTCGGCGATCAGTTTGTTGTAGATCGTCAGATTGGGCGCCAGCACGAAAAAGTTGTTGATGCCGTGCGCCAGATGCAGATAGCTGATGAACGCGCCCATCAGCCGCGTTTTGCCCACCCCCGTGGCGAGCGCAAAGCACAGCGAAGGAAACTCGCGCTCGAAGTCCGTGACCGACGGGAACTCGCTGCGTATCGTTTCGAGCGCGGCCTCCAATGCGGCAGCATCGGTATCTTTTCGCGGCGGCGCAATCTCGGTGATGCGGTCCAGCATCTCCAGCGACCGGCGCTGCGGCGGGCGCAGACTGAGACGGCCGGCGATGGCGTTAACGTGGCGGTTCATCGCTCAGCCTTCCAACCTGCGGTACGTCCATAAATGTCCATAAATGTCCATAAACGGTCATAAGGGCTTGGCTATAGCGGATCCTGGGAGCGTATAAATTCTTGCTTTTCTTTCCCCATGTGCCACCAGTTTGTTTTTACCCACCATCTTTCCGAGCAGCAGCGTGGCCTGGCGCTCGGAAAGCCCACAAAGCTCAGCGGCCTTTGCGCGGCGGATGCTTCCGTGGGCGCGCACATATTCCTCCACGAGGGCTTCCTGGCGTAGCGGTTCCACCCCATGGACATGCACGTACGCTTCCGGCCGACCGACCGTGTTGTAAAAGCTCGCGGCCAAGTGGTACACCCGTCCTCTTTTCTCGCCCCGCGCCTCCACCAAGCCCTCTTCAACCAATCTTTCCAACAGGGCGCGCGCCTCATTCAGGGTACGTTGGATTTCAATGGCTACTTGCTCAGTGGTCACGCGGCGGTCGTGGAACAGACGGTTGAGCACTATCATCTGCTCCACCGTCATCGGCCCCCGTTGGCGTTCGCGCTCAAATACGAAGGAGGCAAACTGAAGCGATTCCTGTCCGCCCCGCAGCGTCAGCCGCACCCCTGTGGCGTCGGAGCGAGAATAGTCGGGGGCAGGCCGGCCGTAACGCAATTGTCCCAAGTAAACCTTGTCCACACCGCGCCCGGTCTGCTCCACCAGCCCAATTCGCTTGGCCGCGCCGTATAGTCGCGGATTGCGGGGCAAGGGCTCGTGCACCAAAAGGTTCGCCGGCGTCACCCCTTCCGGGAATCCGCCGGGACTGCTGAACTCCAGTCGATCCGGATGCCACTGGACGTAGACTGTTCCCATCCGGCGATAGTCGCGATGAAACAGCGCATTGAGTAAGGCTTCGCGAAACGCATTACGTGCGTAGTCCGGTACCGGTACCCGGATCAGCCCTACCTGAACCTCGCGCTCTTGCGCACGCGCATCGAAGCGGGCCAGCAACAGCTCGGCAAGTTCAAGCAGCGGCTGGCGGAAGAAGTCATTGACGCGCACATCGGCATCAGCCGCCAGCACCTGGAATGCAGCCTCATGCGTCGGCAGGTGCTTCTCAATTTCCGCTTCGCGCCCAAACAGCAACAGGCCGGCCATGTTGGGCACCAGCTCTCCTGCGTCGGTTTCCACCACACGCAAGGCCTTGGCCATCTCCCGGTCGTCTAGCTCCAGGAGGGCGGCATCGCCGCGCAGCGCGGCGATGAGCTGGCGCGCCCGCTCGAATTGCAGCGGGTCCAGTGCGCGCCAACCGGCTTCGCGGCAAAGCTGGGCGGAGAAGTCTTCGACGCCCAAGGCAGTGCCTCGTCCTGCGTGCTGGTGCGGGTAATAGGGCAAGCACTCTGGGCCATGGCCCGCCACGACCCGGCGCAGGCATACGCCGTCCGATGTCGCCACCACTGTCGCCGAACGCGGCACTGACAAGCACAACACCTCGCCCTGCGGCGTCGCGACCGATGCAACGGATACCTCCATACCCGGAACAGTGCGGCTTCGGATCAGCGCCTGCAACTTGGCGAGATCGGTTTTTCGGCCATGCCGGGGCCGTGCGCCGGTCACTCGCCGGTCATCCTCCACTCCCACTAGCAGCACGCCACCCTCGGCGTTGGCGAAACAGACCACGGCCTCCACCAGGTCGCGATCGTTCAGCGGCTTGCGCTCCTCACCCTTGAACTCAAGGGTGAGAGATTCGCCGGCGGCGATATGCGCTCTTAGTGTGGGTGCATCCATAGGAGTCACTTCACAAGGTAACTCATTCGTGCGAGACGCCAGGATTTGTCACGCACCGCGTGTTGAATTGGCAGCGCGTCAGCCGAACCGACCAATTTCCGACGCACTGTCTCGGAATTTGCGTCCAACAGCCGGGATCGTGGCAATTCCGCACGCGCCGCGTTCGAATTCGTCGCTCCGATATGAGGCACACCGGCCGCCGCCTTCTTCGGCTTGCTTACCATGTTATTTCCCCTCCCCGTCGTCAAACAGAGCCTGCTGCCCCGGCTCCGGCGGCTTTTGCGGCAGGTTCTCCACCCTCAGGCTGTAGTCGTCGTGGCCCCATTCGCAGCGCGACAGCACTTGCTTGGGAATCTTCTTCACCGTGAGGTTGGGGTACTCGCCCTTGCCGCGAAAGGCGGGGCACAGCACCAGCAGCGAGCGCTCCGACCCGACCTCGTCGGACAGCTGCTGCAGCTGCTCATGGTTCAGCGTGGTGGTGGTGACGTAGATGAAGTCGCGCTCGGTGGAATGGCCGTGCTGCCAGTACACCGCATCGGACGGCGCGTAGCTGAAGCCTTCGAGCTTGCACAGCGCCTCGGCCAGCATCGCGGCGTTGTAGTCACGGTGGATCACCCAGTTGCCCCACTTGTCCTTTTCCAGCAGCGAGGGTGCGATGCGGTAGTAGCGGAAACCACCGCCGCCTTTCCAGCCCACGGCCTCGGTGATACCGCCCTTGTCCTCGCCGTCGATAACTTTTTTGAGCCGCGGAATGATGTGCGTCTGGCAGTGCTCACCCAGCTCCACCATGATCCAGCGGCGGCCCATCTTGTGGGCGACCGCACCGGTCGTGCCGGAACCAGCGAAGGAATCTAAGACAAGGTCCCCAGGGATAGTGGCAATCTCAAGAATAAGCTTTAGAAGTTTCTCGGGTTTTGGTGTGTCAAATTTTGTCTCAATACTCGCCACTTCAGCGATTTCCTTAGCTTCACGATTTGCTTCCCTGTTGTCGCCAGCCTCTT
>JAKALI010000247.1 GCA_021813195.1 Pseudomonadota bacterium | reverse complement strand
TTGGTGTTGTGGATGTCCACGTACTTGGCGAGCGGCAGGTCCACGAGCGTGCTCACCGCAAAATCATAGGCGCGCTCGGTGGCGACCTCATAATCCTTGGTGATATCCGCGGTGAGTTTATCGATTTCGGCCCGCTGTTTGACATTGAGCTCGATGAGCTTCTTGAGGGCTTCGTTGATATAGCGCAGGCGATTGCGCGCCTCAGCGAGCTTGTTGTTGATGTAATCGGCGTGCTCGCCTGGCACGATCTCGGTTGGCGACAGTTTTGCTGTGCATGCGTTGGCCGCCGGTAGCGGCGCATCGGCAGTCTTGCTTGCGGGGGAAGGCGATATGCCAGCAGCCTTCGGCACCGGGACCGGCGGAATTTTGCTTACAGGTACTGCAGCGGGGGCGGCGGCCAGCTGACCGGCCTGTAACTTGAGTAGAAAATCCGAAGCGCTGATCGGATTTAAACGGACGCCGCTATATACACTTTCCAGCTGCCCCAGCGCGACGCCGACTGCGGCGCGTGAATCGGGATTCTGCTTCAACGCCTCGACCTGCTGGTAAATTTTCCTGACGATTTCCTTCTGCAGCGCAACAGTTGCGGGTGCGACAGCGAGCGCCTTCGCGTCTGGAACAACGATGTTGAGCTTGGCGAGGCCGGCCTTCGACACGCTGCCATTCATGGCCTGGGCGCTCAGTTCGGCAAGATAGCGCGCCTGTTCCAGGTCGCCATCCTTGGCCGCCCGCAGCGCTTTCTGCCCCAGTCCGGCACTCAGGACCAGTTGGTCCGACGCCTTGGTTTCACTTTGCGGTGCCGGCGTCATGCTGGTCCAGTTCTGCCGCCCTTTGGGCCGAAAGCTCACCCCGCCATCTGTGATCAGCTTGCTCTCCGCTCGCATCCGTCCGTCTGGATGGATCACGTAACTCTGTGATATCAAGCTCAGCATCGGAAAGCTGTCGGGCATCTTCCATTTTGTCTGTGCGACATCACTAAGATCTACAGATAGTTGCTCGGATCGAAGCCACTGCGCCAGTGCGATGACTTTGGCTGCCTCCCTTACCTTGTGAAAGGCAGGGACGATGCGGGCGTACTCGTCGAAATGATCCATGATGTGTTTGGCCGTCCAGTCGACATAGGGGCCCGGTTTGCCGCGATCGGTTGCATGGGCATTGATGATCTCAGTGGCATCCGCCGCCCGGACGTTCATACGAACCGTGGTGAAATTGACCACGTTCCGTCCCGGCGAAACCGTCATGTCCGCCGCCAGGGGTTCGATCCAGATCCGGCTAGATTTAGGGGCGTCTTCCAAATCGTTCCCCGCCAAAACGCTCCTCGCCTTCAATTCTGAACTTGTAATGAAGCCGGGAATCCGTTCAAACAGTTCTGGCCGCGCTTCGATGCTCTTGAACGTGTAGTCAGCCTCGTACATGATTCGCGCCAACTGGGAGCTGGCATCGAGATCGATTGGCTCTATGTAAGATCTCCCCTGCTGCAATTTTGGGAACGCGAGGAGACCTGCAGGACTGGAAAGAACGATCCGGTCGAACGCATGACGCATCAAATCGACTTTGCCGTTCTTCTCCATGTATGGCATGAAGCTCTCGGCGGCCTTGACCACATTCTGCCAGGGTGTGCGCTTTGCTTCGTACTCATTGCGCAATTCGTTCACAACCGTCGGAGGTATCATTTGAGTTTGCTGCGCTATTGCCAGATAAGCCGCCACTGTCATGGCCCCCAGCGCGTCTTTGCCGCCTTGGGCCTGGATAGCCGCAGCTTCGTCGGCCCGTCCTAGAACCCCCAGCGCCTGCGCGGCGGCATTTTCTGATTGCTGATAGATCAGGCTCAATGCACTGGCAGCGTTGCCGTAGCCGAGCGTGCCGAACGCCTTGATCTCAATTGCGCGGACTGGCGGTGGAGGAAACACCTCGCTGTTACCTGCACTCTGGACATCCAGTCTTGTGAAGTTGTACCAGGCCGCGTATTGCTCGGGAGTCAAGCCATAGCTTCTCGCCAACTCACGGATCATCAACTGACGATCGCGTTCCAGATCGGGGCGACCTTGAACGAACGCGATCATTTCGTTGAAGGGAAACTTTCGCAGCTTGGCAGCGATCTCGGGTGCGAGTTTCTCCAATAGTCTGGCTGTTTCCGGGGTTGGCCATATGTTAAGGCGGGGTGTGGGATACGCCAGCGCCGTCTTCAGCAGGTCGAGATAGGGTATCGGTCCGGTGTTGAAATTCCTGTCATAGCGACCGATAACAGCGATCTTCCCTGATTTGGGATCGAGAATGATCTGCTCGAGGACATTGAACGCATCGAGCGCCTCCACCGGAGACATTGTTTCGGTCGGGGGCGGCGGGACACCGGGGATCGCGAACACGGGATCTATCGGTGCTACGGTCAGGCGCACGCGGCCTGGCACCGTGATCTGAGTTTCGACCTGGCTGCCGTTGCGCAAGATCACCAGGCGCAACGGAGTGTACAGCGGAAAGTGTTCTCGTTTCTCGAGCCAATCCTTTGCGTTACGCATCGGAACGCCGTTCACGGACACCAGCACGTCATCCACGCGCAGGCCGGCGGCTGCAGCCGCCGAGTCTGCAGCAACGATTTTGACGGCAGCACCGCCTTCCGCATCGGCCGTTACGATTCCCCAGTAGGACGTTTGCTTCGGGCCTGATTGCTGGAGTGCGAGAAGGGCGCTATCGTTAGTCAGCGTTGGTTCAGGCGCCGCCGGTGGTGCGATTTGCGCCGTCGCCTGCGCGCTTTCCTTACGGGTAAGTTGCGCAACCCAAAGTTGGGGTGCCACAAATTCGCTGGTTTCAGCGGTGCCGTCAGATTTTCGCGAGATATTCACCGCAGTCTGCGCCAGCGCGCGGGCACTGTTCACATCGCCGACATTGAGTTTGGCGATCGCGGCTCGGAGCTTGGTCAATGAATCCTTCTTCGCCTTGACGAAATTGGCCAGTTGGCTGGTGTCGTAGTCGCCGTTGATCGCAACGGTCAAATCGGCCTCGGCGCCGGCCAGGTCGCTCATCAGTAGGCGTGCGATCGCACGATCGCCATAAATCGAATATGTGCGCAGGCGGCTGAGGTCGCCAGCCTTGGCGGACTCCAAGGCGGCTTCGAAGTCGGCTTGCGCACCATGTGCGTCCCCGCCAAGAACTTTGGCCATCGCGCGCAAGTCGTAGCCGGCATCCGGCGGAAAGAAAGACGAGTCTGCGTTGATGATGGCGTCTGCGTCCTCGATCGCTCCGCCCGTTTCTCCAAGCAGCAGGCGGAGGCGCCCGCGCCAGTGGTGAATAATGAGCGTACCGGTTCCGGAGAACAGCAGTCCGGACGGACCTGCCTTCAGGCTCACACTCGCAGCTTGCTCGGCCGCAATGTAGTCACCAGCGGCCGCAAACTTCTTGATTTGCTCGACGTCGTCGGCCCAGTCTGCGCGCGCCGCAGGCGCGAATGACAGACATAACGCCAACAAGAGCAGCGCGATCCGCACCACGCCTGTTACGGCGCGAGGCCGGGCATTCATCGGTATCTTTATCCGGGGCGCTTCTGTGCCAGCGCAAAGTCCACCGATCTCCAATGCGCTAATCGTGATTGCCAGATTCGACCGTCCGGAATATTCGATTTTGCGATGCAACAACTGCATGACAGCAGAATCCAGTAGATTTCTGCCGATTATCTTGCTTGCATGAGTCAAAGTGTATGCTGGTATCGGCCTTTATTTTCGCCCTCCTTGACCTGAATCAAACTTTGGACTTGCGCCGCTTCCGTGGACAGTTTGCCGCTTGGGTTTCAAGCGGCATTTTTGACGCAATCAATTTGGAGAAAATCTGTCCACTTTTGACTTTGGTTAGGGAATCTCTGATTAAGTCCACCGAAGTGAACGGGTAAACGTTAAGCGGTTCATGGATGACACAAGAGAGATGAACCGATGAAACAGATGACACTTGGAGCCGAAGGATTCGAACGCTATGGCAAAAGGACGCGCCGCGCGGCATTTCTGGCGGAAATGGAACGCGTGGTTCCTTGGGGTGAACTGTGCGCGTTGATCGAGCCAGTGTATTCGAAGCCGGGCAAGGGCCGCCCGCCGGTGGGGCTGGAGCGGATGCTGCGGATCTACTTTCTCGCGCACGTTCAATCTGTCGGATCCCGCGGTGGAAGAAGCGCTGTATGAATCGGTGTCGATGCGCTCGTTCGCGGGTATTGATCTGGGGCGCGAGCCCGTGCCCGATGAGACCGCGGTGTGCAAGTTCCGGCATCTGCTGGAGCAGCATGGCCTGGGCCGGCGGCTGTTCGAGCAAGTGGGGCGGCAGCTGATCGCCCAAGGTATGAAGGTGTCTGGCGGCACAATTGTGGACGCGACGATTATCAGCGCCCCGTCCTCGACCAAGAACCAATCGGGGGAGCGCGATCCGGAGATGCATCAAACCAAGAAGGGGACCCAGTGGTACTTCGGTATGAAGGCGCATGTGGGAGTGGACAGCAAGACCAAGCTGATTCACTCGGTCGTGGCAACCCCTGCCAACGTGCACGATAGTCAAGCCTTGGAGCAATTGCTGCACGGGGGCGAGACGCGTGTGTGGGGCGATAGCGCCTATGTTGGACAGACGGACGTCATTCGCCGCGTAGCGCCCAAGGCCAGTGACTTCACCCAGGCCAAAGCGAGCCGCAATAATCCGTTGTCTGTGGCCGAGCGCTCGAAGAATCGAAACAAATCGAAGGTGCGCGCCAAGGGTGAGCATCCATTTCTGATCATCAAGCGCATCTTCGGCTTTGCCAAGGTGGGCTACCGCGGGATGGCGAAGAATGCCAACCGGTTGTTTGTTGCCTGTGCGCTGACCAATCTGTACATGGTGCGACGAACCTTGTTGCTCAGACAGGAGAGGTGCGCCCGATGAACGGGAAAACGATCCAAATTGCACGCGGCCAAGCCTCGATGGCAGAGCAAAACCCGATTCGTCGTCCCAATTCATCGACTCAGCACCTCAACGCGCATCTATTACTCACTTGTTCAGAGCTTCCTTAGCTAATTGATGTCAGTTTTTAGGCAACGACGCCAGCGTCCGGTCAACCGAGGGCTGCAGAATTACGACCACCGAGCACCAATGACCAGTATTACTGCGCACCTGGTGTGCCGGGTGCAAATATGGTAGCAACATTTCAAAGGCCCGCTTTTCCCTTTTCAGCGTTCCCGGCGAACGTCTGCTCCCGATACTGTCCAATGGCGGCAGTGGGTCGACTGAGACTTTGAGCGCGGCTCCTGCCGGAGCGATGCCTGCCATCGGCATCTCGCGTTGCGGAACGCGATATAGGCATCAAACATCAAATGCGTATGCCGAATTTGAGGAAGGGCGAGGAGGCGCGTCTCCTCGCCGTCTAGACGGGAGCTAGAAAACGATCACCTGCCTCAGCGCCTCGCCGTTCGCCAGACGGTCGAAGCCGAGGTTGATCTCGTCGAGCTTGATGCGGTGCGTGACCAGTTTGTCGATCGGCAGCCGCCCCATCTTGAACAGCTCGATGTAGCGCGGCAGATCGCGCTGCGGCACGGCCGAGCCGAGGAAGCTGCCTTTGAGCGTGCGCTCCTCGACCACCAGGTTGGTTGCCGGCAGATTGAAGGTCTGCGTCGGATGCGTCAGACTCACCGTGACCGTGGTGCCGCCGGGCCGGGTGATTTTGTATGCGGTCTCCAAAGCGGCAATCGCGCTCGCCGCTTCGACCGCCACGTCCACGCCGTTGCTGGTCGCCGCCTTGACCTTCGCTATCAGGTCCGGATCGTCGGCGCGAAACGTGTGCGTGGCGCCGAGCGCGCGCGCGAATTCCAGTTTCGAATCGAGTTTGTCGATGGCGACGACCTGGCGCGCGCCCGCCGCGAGTGCGCCCAGCAGCGCCGACAGCCCCACGCCGCCGAGGCCGACGATGGCCGCCGAACTGCCGAGTTTCATTTGCGCGCAATTGATCGCCGCGCCGACGCCGGTGAGCACGGCGCAGCCGAACAGCGCGCCGACGTCGAGCGGCAGCTCGGGATCGATCTTGACGAGCGACCCGCGCGCCAGCACCGCGTATTCGGCAAAGCAGGAAACCCCGGCCTGGTGGTTGAGCACGCTCTTGTCCGTGCGGTGCACGCGGCGGTGTCCGCCGAGCAGCGTGCCGGCGGCGCCGGCGGCGAAACCCGGTTCGCACAGCGCCGGCCGGCCCTCCCTGCAGGGCAGGCAGTGGCCGCAATTGGGCGCGAACACCAGCGCGACGTGGTCGCCGCGCTGCAGGCCCACCACGCCCGGTCCGAGCTCCTCGACGATGCCGGAGGCTTCGTGGCCCAGCACCATGGGCATCACCCGCGGCCGGTCGCCGTTGATGACGGAGAGATCCGAATGGCACAGTCCGGCCGCGGCCATTTTGACCAGCACCTCGCCCGGGCCGGGTC
>JAKALI010000246.1 GCA_021813195.1 Pseudomonadota bacterium | reverse complement strand
GCGTTTCGCAGAACATCGACGATCAGTCGAGGACGATGAGATGATCGGGTAGAACGTTGGGGTCGCGAGGTCGCGGCGGAAAATGCTTTGCCAGCACCTCGCCGCTGCGATGGATTGCCTCGACGAACCCTTCGCCGGCGCGACCGCTTGCGATATGGTGCGTCAACGCATCAACAATGTTCTGCCACGTTGCCCGCTCAACCGCAGCGTCAATGGCCGTATCAGCCAATATCACCGCGTAGCGTTCGGCGACCGAGACGTAAATCAGCACCCCGGTCCGATCCGGCGTGGTGTGCAGGCTTTGAACCAGGAATTGCTCGACGGCGCGGCGGTAGGCGCGCTGCTCCTTGACGGACTTCGGTACGAGGCCATAGCGCACCGGCCGCGGCAGCGTCATTGCAAAGATGAACGCGAAGGTCGCGAGCTGGGCAAGATAGATCCAAGCGACGGGCCACCACGTGAAATAGATGAGCGGCCAAGGGACGATCAGCGCCAACACGGCTGCCCACAGAAACGGTGCGAACAAGTAGGTGTCGCTCTCGCGGCTCAAGACGGCGACGATCTCGCCCGAAGTTTTTTTCTCGGCCTGCTGGATCGCAGCAGAAATGCGCGCTCGATCGGCATCCGAAAGCAGGTTCGTCATCTTGCGTCTTGCCTCTCTACCAGCTTCCCGATGCGCCACCGCCACTGAAGGTTCCGCCGCCACCCGACCATCCGCGGCCACCTCCCCCACCGCTCCACCCCCCGGACCCGCCGGGCACGATGATGACGCGTCGCCCGCCTCGGCGACGCGGCCGGCCGTACTCATCCAACGTATTGGGATACTTCCCCGCTTCCTGCGCCTGCACCCACATCAAATAGAGAACAATCGCGATCCAGATTGCGATGATGTGCAGGCCAATCCAATCGGGGCCTTGCGCGGGTCTGCCACCGGCCGCGCGCCGCTTGACCGCTTCAACGTCGCCCAGCAGCACATCCTTGATATCGCGCACACCCGCCTCAATACCGGCGGCAAAGTCTCCACGTCGGAAGGCGGGCAGAATCGCATTGGTAATGATGAGCTTGGAAAGCGCGTCGGTCAGAACGGGTTCAAGCCGCTTGCCGACCTCGATACGAACTTTGCGTTCATTCGGTGCCACCAGGAGTAGGACACCGTTGTCCACGCCGGCTTGCCCAATGCCCCAGTGACGGCCGAGCTTGTAGCCGAACTCTTCGATCGTGAAGCCCTGCAGAGAGGGGAGCGTCACGACAGCAAGCTGATCGCTGGAGGCCGCCTCGAGCGCTTGCAGTTCAGCTTCAATACGCTGCTCATCGTCGGCCGAAAGGAGATCGGCATTATCGACAATGCGGCCGGTCAGTTCAGGAAAGACCGGATCAGCAGCAACCGCGAGCACCGGCCAGAGCAAGCAGATGACAAGAGCGAGCGCGGCCAACAGGCGTGCTGCCCTCGCAAGTGCTGGCACCGGCATCGGCCAAGGCTGGTTCACTTGCTCGTTCCGAAGTCCACCTTGGGTGTCGCTTGCTCCTCTGGCGTAATGTCGAACAGCGCCATCTCCACCTTGTCTGGATACATGAAGGCACGCCACCAGCGACCGGGAATGGTTGTGAGCTCAGTATTGTACTGCCGCACCGCCTGGATGTAATCGCTGCGCGCAATACGGATCTTGTTCTCGATTCCTTCGAGCTGACTCTGCAGAGCTAGGAAATTCTGGCCGGACTTGATGTCAGGATAACGTTCGATGACGGCGAGCAGGCGGCCAAGCGCACCGCCGAGCTGACCCTGCGCCTCTTGAAAATTCTTCATGGCTTCCGGGTTGGTGAGAATGTCCGGCGGTACTTGCACACTTGTGGCCTTGGCGCGCGCCTCAATGACCTCGTTTAAGACCTTACGCTCCTGCTCGGCAAAACCTTTGACCGTCTCGACGAGGTTCGGCACCAAGTCCGCGCGGCTCTTGTAAGTATTCAGCACCTCCGACCAAGCGGCCTTCGCGCTTTGCTCGTAGGTGGGAATGTTGTTGATCCCGCAACCGGCGAGTAATGCCGCGAGAAGTAGAACCGCAGCGATCCTGCAGCTGCGGAAATTGTCAGACACGGCACGTGCGGTCATGGCGAAGGGCCTCCAGTCACGGTCAAAGCTTCGACCCTCATAATCCTCGCCACACGGAAGGCAAGGGGGCAAGCGGCTCGGGCGGCGACCTCAACCCCATTTGGCCTCAGTTCTTTGCTTGGGAAGCGAGGCGCTTTAACTCATAGAGCGCATCGAGCGCGGCTTTCGGGGTAAGTTCGTCCGGATTGAGTGCGGCGAGCGCAGCCTCCACAGCGGATGCCTCTCCAGCGGCAGGAGTGTTGTGTCCCCTGGACGAACTGCGAGGCCGTGCGGCGGCGAAGAGGGGCAGATCGTCCAGCAGACTATGGCGGCGGGAGCCCTCTGCTTCACTCGTTTCCAGGAGTTCCAGCACCTCTCTCGCGCGCGCGATGACAGGCTGAGGCAGTCCCGCGAGCTTGGCGACCTGAATGCCGTATGAGCGATCCGCCGCGCCAGGGCGCACTTTGTGCAGAAAGACGATCTCGTCCTGCCACTCCTTCACGTCCATGGTGACGTTGCCGACATCCTTAAGACGTCCGGCGAGTGCCGTCATTTCGTGATAGTGGGTGGCGAAGAGGGTCCGGCAGCGTACGACCTCGTGGAGATATTCAACCGTCGCCCAGGCGATCGACAGCCCGTCGAACGTCGCGGTACCGCGCCCGATTTCGTCGAGAATAACGAGTGAGCGTTCGGTCGCTTGATTAAGGATGCCTGCAGTCTCGACCATCTCGACCATGAAGGTCGATCGCCCCCGCGCCAGATCGTCGGCAGCCCCCACCCGCGAGAATAAGCGATCAACGACCCCGATGTGTGCCGAGCGCGCGGGCACGAAGCTGCCCATCTGGGCGAGAACGGTGATGAGCGCATTCTGGCGCAGGAAGGTCGACTTACCCGCCATGTTGGGCCCGGTAACGAGCCAAATCCGCTGGGTCGTCTCCTCGTCAAAACCGGTCCGCTTCCTTGCCTCAAAACCGAGGATGCAATCATTCTCGATGAACGCGCCGCTGCGGGATCTTTCAAGCGCCTGCTCAACGACGGGATGTCGCCCGCCGCGGATCTCGAAAGTGACACCTTCGCTGATCGTCGGCCGCACGTAGCGCTCCGTTACGGCGAGTTCCGCGAGAGAGGTGAGCACATCGCATTCGGCCAGTGCTCCCGCAACCGCATGAATCGCTGCTTCGTTCGCGGCGACCGCCGTTGCTAGGTCCTGAAATATCTCTTGTTCCAGTGCCAGCGCCCGCTCCGCCGCAGCGGCGATGCGCCCTTCGATATCGACCAGCTCTGGCGTTGTGAAGCGCATGGCATTCGCCATCGTCTGACGATGACGGAAAACCGCATCGTGCGGCGCTGAGGTGAGGACTTTCGCCTGCAGCGTAGAAACCTCGATGTAATAGCCCAGAATGTTGTTGTGGCGGATCTTGAGCGACTTTACGCCTGTCTCTTCGCTGTAGCGGCTCTCCAGCCCTGCGATAATTCCGCGACTTTCACTGCGCAAGGTGCGGGCCTCATCGAGCGCTGTGTGGTATCCCTCGCGGACAAAGCCGCCATCGCGCCGCACGTGCGGTGGATCATCCACGAGCGCAGCATCCAGACGTTGCGCCAACGCTCGATCAGCCTGGTCCAACCCTGCGAGGATGCGAGCAATCTCAGGTGAGGGGCCCAATGGGCTCAGCCTGCCTGTGATTTCATCATGCACGCTGCGTGCAGCTTTGAGGCCATCGCGAATGGCTGCGAGATCGCGCGGGCCTCCGCGCCCAAACGACAATCGCGACAAAGCCCGTGCGATATCGGGTGCGCCACGTAAGAGTTCCCGCACCGTATGGCGTAACACGGCCTCTTCGACAAAAAATGCCACCGCGTCGAGGCGCTGCTCGATCGCCGAAACGTTCGTCAGCGGTGATGAAAGCCGCGCTGCGAGTTCGCGTGCACCGGCAGCCGTCACCGTGCGATCGATTGCAGCAAGCAGACTGCCCTGACGATCGCCCGCATAGGACCGCATCAATTCCAAACTCGTACGGGTCGCCGCATCGATGGTGAGCGTGCTGCCCGGTCCCGAGCGCTTTGGGGGACGAAGTGCAGGCTTAGCCCCGATCTGGGTCAGATCGACATAACGCAACAGAGCGGCTGCGGCCGCGAGCTCACTACGTGTGAACTCACCGAATGCTTTCAGCGTGGCAACCTTGAGCTGCGTCTTGAGCGTATGCTCGCCGGCGAGACTGTCGAAGAACTGCGTTGGCACCGGCGTGGCGGCCGCCCCACACACGCCGATCCAACGTTTCAACTCGCCATCGCTCAATGTATCGTCCGTCGCCAGGATCTCCCGTGGCTCCAGCCGCATCAGTTCGCCCGGCAAATCAAGACCCGACAGCTCAGTTGTTTCCAACTCCCCGGTCGAAATGTCCAGCGAGGCAAGGCCAAGACGACTCTCCGCACATAGCGGCCCGGCCGCACAGCCAGTGGCAGCCGGCGAACGAAAGACTGCCGTCAAATAATTCCGCGCCTTGGCGTCGAGAAGCGAGTCCTCCGTCAACGTGCCGGGTGTGACCAGCCGCACCACGTCGCGTTTGACAACGGCTTTCGAGCCGCGTTTGCGGGCCTCAGCTGGGTCTTCGAGCTGCTCGCACACCGCCACACGAAAACCCTGACGAATGAGGCGCTGCAGATATTCATCAGCGCGGTGGATCGGCACCCCGCACATGGGAATGTCGGCACCTTGATGCTTGCCACGCTTGGTCAGCACGATGCCGAGCGCAGCCGACGCGGCGACCGCGTCTTCAAAGAACAACTCATAGAAGTCCCCCATGCGATACCACAGCAGGCTGTCGGGATTGGCAGCCTTGATCTCCAGGTATTGCGCCATCGAAGGCGTGGCATCCTCGATGGCTGGTGCCGCGACAGGCTCGCTCTCGGACTGACGCGCGACGCTTTGCAGCGCACCAGACCCTACATCATCTGCCGGCGCGCGTGAGCGTTCATCCCCCTGAAGCGCAGGCTTGATGCGTCGTGCCATACCTGTCCCCGAAACCTGCCTGCCACGATGCGCAGAGCGGAAGGCTCTCCGCTCTTCAGCCTCACGACCCACGTCCTGCACCATAAAGTAGCAGCCCGGCCGTGTTGAGAAATCCTGCGCCGGGTCTTAGGATATCGCGTCGCAGCAATCTGCGCTGACAAACCTGGCCGACACACCTGTTTGCTGCCTTTGGTCCAGCCGGACGGCGCTGACAACCCCCTTCTTATTCCAGAACAGAGTTCCCATGGCGATCAAGCCCCCCGCTTCGGCCCGTATCACGGCCCAGGAAGCCCTCCAGTTTCACGCCCGCGGAAAGCCGGGCAAGCTCGAGATCACCCCGACCAAGCCCTTGGCGACCCAGCGGGACCTCTCGCTTGCCTATTCGCCCGGCGTCGCTGTGCCCGTCGAAGCCATCGCGGAGAATCCCGCGCTCGCCTACGATTATACGAACAAGGGGAATCTCGTTGCCGTCGTGTCCAATGGCACGGCAATTCTTGGGCTTGGCAATCTCGGAGCCTTGGCTTCCAAGCCGGTCATGGAGGGCAAGGGCGCGCTCTTTAAGCGCTTTGCGGATATCGATGCCACCGATCTGCTTGTCGACACCGAGGACATCGAAGCCTTCATCAATTGCGTGCGCTACCTCTCTCCAACATTCGGCGGCATCAATCTTGAGGATATCAAAGCGCCCGATTGCTTCGTCATCGAAGAAAAGCTTAAAGAACTGCTGGACATCCCTGTTTTTCATGATGACCAGCATGGGACGGCCATCATCGCCGCGGCCGGCCTGCTGAACGCGCTCGACCTGACGGGGCGATCGATCGAAAATTTCCGGCTGGTCGTCAATGGGGCCGGCGCCGCCGGCATCGCTTGCCTTGAGCTTTTGGTGACGCTCGGCATGCCTCGTCACAACGCAATCCTGTGCGATACCAAGGGCGTGATCTACCAGGGCCGCAAGGACGGCATGAATCAGTGGAAGTCGGCCTACGCGTCGCGCACGAAGGCCCGCTCGCTCGCGGAAGCTCTCGATGGCGCTGATGCGTTTTTCGGGCTCTCGGTAAAGGGTGCGGTGACGCCGGACATGGTGCGCAGCATGGCCGACAAGCCGATCATCTTCGCCATGGCTAATCCCGATCCCGAGATCACCCCGGAAGAGGTGCTGGCGGTGCGGAAAGACGCCATCATGGCGACAGGACGCTCCGACTATCCCAACCAGGTCAACAACGTGTTGGGCTTTCCCTTCATCTTCCGCGGCGCGCTCGACGTGCAGGCGCGCACGATCAACGATCAGATGAAGATCGCAGCCACGAAAGCCCTGGCCGAAC
>JAKALI010000245.1 GCA_021813195.1 Pseudomonadota bacterium | reverse complement strand
AAAAACCATGATGAATAATGTGTAAATCAACCAACCGAACAACAACGAGAAGAAAAAGTATAATATTAATGGTTACAAGGATAAAAAGCCGCCGCTTATCTGGCATTGAGGTCCACCTTGGCGGCCTGGACAGGCAAACAAAGATTGGTCACTAATAATTCGAAAACAGCCAGCGCTTCCCGGCCAGTCCCGTGGTACTGCTCTCCGGAATGTATGATGCCGAAACGGTGCGCGAGGGCATAGCGCGCGGCGCCCAGGGCTTCATCCCGAAAGCGGTCAGCGGGGATTACATGCTGCATGCGGCGCGACGGGTACTGGACGGCGAATTGTGGGTGCCGGAGGCGAGCGACGCGGTGCCCAGCGCAATGCCGGCCCCGGCGGCCGCTCGCCGCGCGGTGCACCTCACGCCGCGCCAGATCGACGTGCTCGCCCGCCTGTGCGAAGGCGATTCCAACAAGGAGATCGGCCGCGCGCTGGCCATGAGCGAAAACACCGTGCGTGCGCACGTGGCGGGCATCCTGAATGCCCTCGGCGCCAAGTCGCGCACGGAGGCGGCCATGCTCGCCAAGCGCAACGGATGGTTGTGAGTGCGGCCGTCGCCGGGGCGGACCGTCACGCCTCGGAAGCGGTTTTTCGCGAGCAGGTGCGCCTGCTCTACGACCATCTGCCTTTCGTGCTACGCGGCAACCTGGTCACTGCGGCAGGAATGGTCGTCGCGCTGTGGTCGATGACGCGCCAGGACGTGCTGCTCGGCTGGGCGGGGGCGGTCTATCTGCTGTCCTTCACCCGCTTCGCGCTGCGCCGCGCGTTCCTGCGCCAGCCGGCGGAGTTCGATGCGCGCCGCTGGGGGAGGATCGCGACGCTGTTTTCGGGGCTATCGGGCTGCCTTTGGGGATCGGCCGGCCTGCTGATGTTCCAGCACGAACCGCTGGTGCTGATGACGCTGGTGGTGGTCTACGCCGGCATGATCTCGGGTTCGGTGTCGGCGCACTCTTCCTATTTGCCGACCTACCTGGCCTACGCGGTACCTACCGCGGCGCCCTTCGCGCTGCGCTGCATTGCCGAGTTGGACAGCTATTACGCCACCGTGGGCGTGCTCTCCCTCACCTTCCTGGCGGTCAATATCAACTACGGCCGCAACATCCAGCGTGCCCTGCAGGACGCCATCGGCCTGCGCTTCCAGAACATCGGCCTGATCGACGAACTGACCCGTCAAAAGGACATCGCCGAACGCGCGAGCACGGACAAGACCAAGTTCCTCGCCGCCGCAAGCCACGACCTGCGCCAGCCGGTCCAGGCCATCGAGCTGTTCGTCGACGCCCTCGATCACGATCTGAAAGGCCACCCGAGCCGGCCGCTGGTCGAACGCATCCGCGCCGCCGGGCGGGGTCTGGAGGCACTGCTCAATGCGTTGCTCGATTTTTCCAAAGTGGATGCGGCGGCGATCCGCCCCGAGAAGCGCGACTTCCCGCTGGCGGAAATTTTCGACCGCTTGCATGCCGATTTCGCCCCGCAGGCGGCGGCGTGCGGCCTGTCGTTCCGCGTCATGCCCACCGCCGCCTGGGTGCACAGCGATCCGGCCATGCTCGAACGCATCCTGCGCAACTTCGCCGCCAATGCCCTCAAGTACACGCCGGCCGGCGGCATCCTTATCGGCTGCCGCCGCGCCGGGAACGCTTTTCGCATCGAGGTCCACGACAGCGGCATCGGCATCCCGGCCCAGGCGCAGCAGGCGATATTCCGCGAGTTCTATCAGCTGGACAATCCGGAACGCGATCGCGAGAAAGGGCTGGGACTGGGACTCGCCATCGCAGACGGCCTGGCCCGGTCGCTGGATCACCAGCTCGCGCTGCGGTCCACGCCGGGGCGCGGCTCGACGTTTTCGGTCTCGGTGCCGCGCGGCAATCCTAGCCCGCATGAAACCTCCGCCGCATCGGCGGTAACGGGCGCGCTGCCCGGCAAGACCGTGCTGCTGATCGACGACGACGCGGCAATCCGAGCCAGCGCAGCCGAACTGCTTGAACGCTGGGACTGCGTCGCCGTCACTGCGGAATCTGCAACGGAGGCTCTCGAACTGATGACCGCCAGTGGGTTCTACCCAAACGCGATCCTCGCCGACTACCGTCTGCGCGGCGGCGTCACCGGCGTCAGCGCGATCCGCGCCATCCAGGCCCGTTGCGGCGCCCTGCCCGCCGCGATCCTCACCGGCGACACCGACCCGGATCGCCTGCGCGAAGCCCGGGACTCGGGCTTTCCTTTGATGCACAAGCCTCTGACCGCGGCCAAGCTGCGCGCGCTGCTGTCGAACCTGCTGGCAGGCTGAGGCAAGCGGCTGCACCCATGCTTGGGACCCCCTTGAACAACCCACGGCGCGCTACCGTCGCGGTGGATTTGCGACGGATGGCACGCCATGCCGCGCTGATACTGTTCTGTTGTGCGCCGTGGAGCGCTTTCGCAGAACCGCAACCGGTGAAGCTCGATCCCGTCAAGGTGCAGTTGAAGTGGACGCACCAGTTCCAGTTCGCCGGATTCTATGCAGCGCTGGAAAAGGGCTTTTACCGGGAAGCTGGACTCGACGTTTCGCTGGTGGAAGCGCGGCCCGGATTGAACACGGACGACCAGGTGCTGTCGGGCGCGGCCGATTTCGGGGTCGGATCGAGCAGCGTCCTGCTGCTCCGTGCGCAAGGAAAGCCGGTAGTCGTGCTGGCCGTGATTTTTCAGCACTCGCCCTCGATCCTGCTCGCCTTGCGCAGTGCGGGCATCGACACCATCCACGACCTAGCCGGCAAGAAGGTAATGATCGAGCCCAACGCTGCCGCCAATCTCGGTTATCTTCGTCAGGAGGGCCTGCTCGACAAAGTCCGCATCCTGCGGCATTCGTTCAATCTCGACGACTTGATATCCGGCAAGGTGGCTGCGCAATCGAGCTTCTCGACCAACGAACCCTACCTGCTGGAGCGGGCGGGCATCCCCTACCGCGTGTTTTCGCCGCGCGAGGGCGGCGTGGATTTCTACGGCGACAACATCTACACGACCGAACGCGAGATCGCGCAACACCCGCAACGGGTCAGGGCGTTCCGCGAGGCCACGCTGCGCGGCTGGGCCTATGCCATGACGCACGTGGACGAGATGGTGGACCTGATCCGCGCCAAGTATGCGCCGGCGAAATCGCGCGATGCGCTGCGCTTCGAAGCGCTGGAACAGGCCAAGCTCATGGAACTCGATCTGATCGAGGCGGGCTACATGAATCCTGGGCGCTGGAAGCACATCGCGGAAGTCTATGCCGAGCTGGGCATGTTGCCGAGCAGCTTCCGGCCGCAAGGCTTCCTGTACGACCCAAACCCGGACGGGGACTACGCGTGGCTGATCCGGATGTTCGCCATCGCCGTCGCCGTCATCGTCGGTGCATTGGCATTGATCTTCTATATCACCCGCATGAACGGGAAATTGCGGGCGCAGATGGCGGAAACACAGCGGATGAGGGAGATGGCGGAACGAGCGAATACCGAAAAACAGCGCTTCATCGCCATCGCGAGCCACGATCTCCGCCAACCCTTGTATGCGTTGAACCTGTTTGTCGACGTCCTGCTCGCCTGCCCACTCCCGGAACGGGAAGGCAAGATGGTCGGGTCGATCCGGCAATTGGTGGAGGCCATGAACGAACTGTTCGACGGGCTCATGGATATTTCGAGGCTGGACGCCCAGGTAATCGAGCCCAGGCAGACGGATTTCTCTCTGATGGAACTGATGGCCCGTTTGCATGACGAGTTCCTCCCGCTGGCCGAAGACAAAGGGCTGAAACTCGAATTCGTCGCGAGTTCGGCCGTCGTGCGCAGCGACCCCATGCTGCTGCAGCGTATTCTGCGCAATTTCCTCGGCAATGCAGTGAAGTATTGCGACAGCGGACGCATTGCGCTCGGTTGCAGGCGGATAGCGACGGGCCTGCGCATCGAGGTGCACGATACCGGTCCGGGCATTCCCTTTGAGCAGCACAAAAACATATTCCGGGAATTCACGCGCCTGGGGCAGCAGTCGGAGGCGCGAGGCAGAAGCATGGGGCTCGGGTTGGCCATCGTGGAACGGCTGGCGAGCGCGCTCGGCCACCGCCTCGCATTGCGTTCCGTACCTGGGAAGGGGTCGATATTCTCCGTGGAAGTGCCGCTGGGCAAGCAATTACTCGAGTGGCGGTGCGCCGAAGATACCCCGCTGCCGCCCCTGGATCTCTCGGTCGTTGTGATCGACGACGAAGCATCGATCCGCAACGGCTTGGGTGCAATGCTCGCGGCCTGGGGCTGTGAAGTGTGGACCGCTTCTTCCTGGGAAGATTGCGTGGCCAGGCTCGATGAGTTGACTTACGAGCCGGCCGCGATCGTCAGCGACTACCACCTCGGCCCCGGCGCGAACGGCTTGCTCGCGATTCAACGCTTGCGCGCCGCGTTCGATGCCCCCATCCCCGCCCTTCTGGTCACCGGCGACATGACGCCCGAGATCGAGAAAGAGGCAAAGTGCCTGGGCGTGCCGGTATTATTGAAGCCGGTGGCCGCCCGGAAATTGCACGGCATATTAGCGCGCGTTGGCACGTGAGGGAACGCGATGAGGGATATCGCTGCCGTTGACCCATCCTCGCACTTCCCCCGCCGTCCCGGCGGAGGCCGGAACATGCTTCAGGTCGACAGGTCAGTTGGCAGACCGCGGCACGGATGGGGCCGCCAACAAATCCACACTGCATCGTGCTGGCCGCTCTCCGAATCGGGGCGGGTTTCCTCGGTCTGGTGATGCTGAAAATCAACCGCTTGATTCGTCCGCGCGTAATCTATTGATGTATGAGGTGGCAAAACAATGCGCTTGCGGATTTGGGGCCGCTGCGTGAGGACCGCCGCGGAGGGAAAGATGCCGCGGAGAGAGTGAAGACAGCCAAAATTCGGTGCCCACCCTGAAACCTGGAGTCCGCAAGAACCCACGGGAACCCGCGCAGGCATGCCAACGCAGGAAGAAAACCAACCGGATAAGCGGTTGGTCTTGGCTATTGGTGCAGGGAGTGGACATCGAAGTTTCGTCCGCAAGCTCGAACGGCGGGAAACCGGCGCATTGCTGACCGAGGCGGCCAGCCTGTCGAGCGACCGTTCTGGCCGACAAGCCGAAGTCGCCTGTCAACTGGCGAGCGGCGGGTTGACCGCAGACAGCTGTCCGCCATGGTGCTGACGGTAATGCGCCTCTCCAGGGTAGATAGGGTGAATTCGTAGTGGAACCCAAAAGCGGCCCGTCGTAGGGCCGGAGCTATTCGGCACGCTTGGCTGTTGGCGGATCGTTTGCGTCCTTGACCGTTACCCCTCTGCTCGTTGCCGCTATCGGAATAAAAGCCGCGTCGGCTGTAAACGAACTCACCGCCGGCCGCATTGCGGCCTTGTGTGTGGTAGCGCCCAGACGACACGACCCAATAGTGCTGAAATGGCCTGGTCGTAGCTGCACTGTCGCTCAAGGCGAGCAAATCACGGAGGTTCAATATGTATATGGGCGGCGGTCTCGGTCTGATACTTGTCATCGTTGTTATCGTCTTGTTGCTGCGCTAAGGCATGCCGCGCAGCGCAACTCGGCAACAGACTATCCATCCATAATCAATGAAGGAGCGCGTCGCATGCAATCCAGTTCGAAGGCAGTAGCAAGGCAGTCGCGGGCGCAAGCGCTGTCGGGCTTGATGCTTGCCATTGCCTTGATCCTGAAATCCATCGTTCCGTACCTGGTGATCGCTTCAGTCTGTATCTGGTTGGCCAGCGAGGTCCCGGGTATTGGCGACGCGTGGGGATGGGGCCTGATGTGCGGCGTACTGCTCGGGTTCCTGATGTTCAAGGCGAGAAAATCGGAGAATACAAAGCGGGCGACCGCGTTTAGCTGGCATCAGGGACATTACCGGGGCATCTCGGGAGTCGCGCGCGCAGGGCTGCTGCTATTGTCCCAATTCCAAAACAGGCCGCAGTCCGATAGTCGGCGCGACCTGGGCTACGAAAAGGACGCAGTCCGGAATGTCGGGTTCGCGGAGAATTCGGTCAGGCGGCAACGCCGAGCGCTCGGCTACGACGATCCGCCGCCGGATGCATAGACGATAACAACCGAGCCATACACCGAATCATCGTCACAGAGAGGCCATCATATCGATGCTCTCCAACTCAGGTCCGCGGGTTCCACGTATTGGACTGTGCGGCAGAATTAAATACCGATACACAAGAGGGGGAAAACCTGAAACTCCGCGTCCTTCCTCGCTCTGCGGCCGATTCCCCGCCGAACTTTGAGCGCGTAGCCCGCCCTCTCCCGTCTCACCGGGAGAGGAATTTCCCGTCCTGACTTTTCTCCGGTGCCCGTACTTGGCGCTTTAGAAGTTCCACGCCGGGCAGCGACCCCATGCGCTGGTCGAAACTGAGGATGCGGCTGCATCCGACC
>JAKALI010000244.1 GCA_021813195.1 Pseudomonadota bacterium | reverse complement strand
CGGGGTCCCAAACCCGGCAAGGCGCTCCGCGAGATCGGGCTGGAGCCGCAGATGACGACCGAGAAGCCCACTTCCGAAGGCGTCGTCGACATGCTGTCGCGCCTCGACCTCTCCGGCCATCGCGTCGGCCTGCAGATTTATCCCGACAAGGATCACAGCGTTCTGATCGATGCCATCAAGGCGCAAGGCGCCACGGTTGATACCGTCCTGCCCTACGTCTATGACGCCAAGGCGGCCGACGCGAACATCGTCACCGCGATCGACGAGTTGGCGCGCGGCCGCGTCGACGCGGTGGCACTGACCAATCTTGGCCAGATCCGCCGGCTCATCGACAGCGCGAAGAAGCACGGCTGGGAGCAAAAGCTGCGCGAGGGTCTGGCCCGGACGCCGATTGCCTCCGTCGGACCGGCAGTCTCCGACGAACTCAAATCGCACGGTCTCACCGCTGCCATCTATCCCGCAGATGAGGCGTTTTTCATGCGGCCGCTGATCTCGGCAATGGCCACCGCGCTGGCAAGAAATCCGCCCCGCGTCACAAGAGCAAGCTGACGCCCTATCCGGCTGTCTGGTTGTGCTCGCTGAGGAAGGCCCGATAAGCGAGCCGGATTCCCTGCTCCAGGCTGGTACTTGCGCGCCAGCCGAGCTTGGCAAGGCGGCTGACGTCCAGCAGCTTGCGCGGGGTTCCGTCGGGTCGCGATGTATCGAAACTGATCTCACCGGTGTAGCCGACCGCCGCAGCCACAAGGCGCGCGAACTCCGCAATCGTAATGTCCAAGCCGGTGCCGATATTGACCAGTTCGCCCTGCGAATAGTTCCTCATCAGATGGACACAAGCGTCCGCGAGATCGTCGACATAGAGAAATTCGCGCCGCGGCGTCCCGGTGCCCCAGACCACGACATTGCGGGCCCCCGACGACTTGGCCTCATGGAAGCGGCGGATCAGCGCCGCGACGACATGGCTGTGTTCGGGATGGTAATTGTCGCCGGGCCCGTAGAGGTTGGTCGGCATTACGCTGATGAAGTCGCTGCCGTACTGGCTGCGATAGGCTTCTGCCATCTTGATCCCGGCAATCTTGGCGATCGCATAGGGTTCGTTGGTAGGCTCCAGCGGGCCGGTCAGCATGCTGTCCTCGCGCAGCGGCTGCGGCGCCAGCTTGGGATAGATGCAGGATGAGCCGAGAAACATCAGCTTCTCGCATCCATTGACATGCGCGGCGTGGATCACGTTCGCGGCAATGGCGAGATTGTCGTAGAGGAATTCGGCGCGCAGCGTGTTGTTGGCGACGATGCCGCCGACCTTCGCCGCCGCCAGGAACACGGCTTGCGGCTTTTGCCTGGCGAACCAGTCGAACACCGCGGCCTGATTGCAAAGGTCAAGTTCGCCGTGCGGCACCGTCAGCAAATCGACGTCCTCGCGGGCCAGCCGGCGCACCAGCGCCGCGCCGACCATGCCGCGGTGGCCCGCGACATAGACCGACTTGCCTTTCAGCTCAAACGGGATCCCTGCCATTGGCCGCCTCCCGCCGCGCGATCGCGAGATCGCCGGCCATCATCTCCCTGACGAGCTCCCGGAACGTCGTCTTGGGCTTCCAACCCAGCTTTTCGCGGGCCTTGCTGGCATCGCCGATCAGAAGATCGACCTCGGTAGGCCGGAAGTAGACGGGATCGATGCGCACGACGGTCTTGCCGGATTTGCGGTCGACGCCGGTCTCGTCCTTGCCCGTGCCGCGCCAATCGATGGTGCGGCCAACTTCGGCGAAGGCCAATTCCACCAGTTCGCGAACAGAATGGGTCTCGCCGGTCGCCAGCACGAAATCATCCGGCGCATCCGCCTGCAGGATCTTGTGCATGCCCTCGACATAGTCGCGCGCATGACCCCAGTCGCGCTTGGCCTCGAGATTGCCGAGGTAGAGCGTCTCCTCAAGCCCCGTCTCGATACGCGCGATGCCGCGGGTGATCTTGCGGGTGACGAACGTCTCGCCGCGGATCGGACTTTCATGATTGAACAGGATGCCGTTGCTGGCGAATATGCCGTAGGCCTCTCGGTAGTTGACCGTGATCCAGTAGCCGTAGAGCTTCGCAACACCGTAGGGCGAACGCGGGTAGAACGGAGTGCTCTCCCTCTGCGGCACCTCCTGCACCAGGCCATATAGTTCCGATGTCGAAGCCTGGTAGAAGCGCGTTTCCTTTTCCATGCCGAGGATGCGGATAGCTTCCAGCAGGCGCAGCACGCCGATGGCGTCCGCATTCGCCGTATATTCCGGGCTCTCGAAGCTGACGGCAACATGGCTTTGTGCGGCGAGATTGTAGATCTCGGTCGGGCGGATCTGCTGCATCAACCGGATCAGGTTTGTTGAATCGGTCATATCGCCATGGTGCAGCAGGAAGGGCACGTTCCCGCTGTGCGGATCCTGGTAGAGATGGTCGACGCGCGCGGTGTTGAAAGAAGACGAGCGCCGCTTGATGCCGTGCACGGTATAGCCGAGCCCCAGCAGATATTCGGCAAGGTAAGCGCCATCCTGCCCGGTGACGCCGGTTATCAACGCAACGCGTTTCTGATCTTGGGCCGTCATTCTCTCTCCAGGACCTCTCATCGACCCGCATAAGTCGCCTAACGCCATCGAGGAGACATCGTGCAATTATCACACAAAAAACTGATTTCGCTCCAAATGTATTAGCAAGCGACATCGAATCGCGACTGCAATAGCCAGTGCAACCAGCGAACGCCGCGATTTCAGTGACTAATTCTTATTCTCCATCCCCCGAGGGTCGGTGGATGATCCTCAGCATTGCGACGGCCGAGTGCCTTAACCATATTCAAGGACACAAAATGGACGCAATGTGGCACGAGCAGCTAGCCTTAAAGTAACGGGTAAGCTAATCTTAATTGCTATGCTAAGCATCATCAAGCAGACAACAATTTTGTTGGGATTGTATAAGCCTGCGAGGGCACTATACCGTGCAATCGACGCATCGCAACGGCGCGAATTCGAACAGCAAAGAACTTTCTTGGCGCAGTTCCTAGGGCCAGGATGTCTGGCTTTTGATGTCGGAGCTAACATCGGGATTCGAAGCGAAATAATGCTTTCGTTAGGAGCTCGCGTCGTTGCTTTCGAACCACAACCAATTTGTGCGCGTGAGACTAGGGCGAGGGGAAACGATTCTCTTGTCGTAGTTGAGAAGGCGGTAGGAGAAAGGACTGGTTCTGCCCAGTTGTTCTTGAAGCACGCAAGCGTTCAGGCGTCTCTCATAGAGAAGTGGCAAGGCGGCCCGACGACCGGGGTGTTGCGTGTTCCAGTAACCACCCTTGACGATGAGATAGAAAAGTTTGGGCTACCGAACTTCTGCAAAGTCGATGTTGAGGGTTATGAAGCTCAAGTAATTAGAGGGCTGTCCTCACCCATACCGACCATCAGTTTAGAGTACCATTGCGATAACGCCGGCATCGAAAAAGTCCGAGATATTCTTGTGCACCTGGAAAAGATTGGCTCCTATGAAGTTAATCTTATCGGGGGTGAAGATCCAGTCTGGCTCAGCTCATCATGGTTGCCTGTTGCTCGATTTATGGAGAGCTTCCCTGAGATTGCAGGACCTCATTACTGGGGCGACCTCTTCGTTAGGCTAATTGTCCCACCTTCCACCTAAGGCCCCCCCTTTATTAGTCCGAAACGCCACATTTCATCGCGGACCAAACGAATGGTAGAGATGAAGGGCAGGCGAGCCAACCGTGTACTGTTTCCCAGCGAGCTTTCTGAACCACGCTGGACAGATAATCGAGGTGATGAGATCAAACATTTGACATCTGGATTCTGAAGCCGGAATAAGCTGAATGACGCATCGATATACATTTTGCCGCCCAGCGGATGTTTAGCCGGCCGCTCGATTACTGACTCAAGGTATGCGGCTAGCCGTGGAAGAACGCGTGCTCTCGCGGCGTAACAGTGCGCCCAATGAAACCTGCTTGTGGGAGAAACAAAACCGTTATTCGAAGGCGGGGGATCACGAAGAGAGTGACCGATAAAAAGGAGGTCCCAGTCTAGTGTCTTGATGGTTCGAGCGATCCTTCTCCCCTGAGAACTGATCAATCTACTAAAGATTGCGTCATCTTCCAAGACTAAGACCGATTCCAATTTGTCAGCCTGCGCTCGACGAATGATATCAAGATGACTAAGAAAATTTCCATAGACGCCTCTGGATGGAAACCCGTTGGCTTCTTGTGGCATTGGCGCGTTTGGGATATGCGCGCGCTCAATAGAGAAGCCCTGACGTCGCAATTCTCTGCTGAGAGCTTCGAACCGATCGCGGCGTTCCCGCAGATGGATTATCTCAACCCGGTCGAAAGCTTCAAACATCATGCATGCTCGAGATCGCCGATAAGCGGCCTATTAGAAAACAGTTCATCAAAATCACCAGCTGCGATCTAAGTACATATATAATCACTCAAGCGCAGTTGCTATTATGATTTTCGACCATGAACGTGGTCGCGTACATATGGGCGAGGATCGTTTGGACGCTCTAAGACCTCAAAACCATTTTTGAGCAGAAAGGCTGTCACGATCTCTTTGGTGCCAAGTTGACCTTCTCTAAAGTCGTGGCACGCAATTACTACATTACTTATTCTACCAATTGACTTTTGCATTCCTTTGATTGCAAGTTCTTCGGCGCCTTCGATATTCATTTTTAGAAGATCTACGCGATCAATCCTATTACGTTCAAGGAAGCTGTCTAAGTCGATGGCAGGTACCTTTGTCGAATGTGCTTTTGACCGCATGCTCGACACGCTATTGCTTTCATCATTGCCGGTAGTCTCGATCCACAGGTGACCCTCTGCATCCGAAATAGCGACATGGTGGGGCGTAACATTGCTCAGGTGGTTGAGGGAAATGGTTGTTCGAAGGGCTGAATAAGTCCACGGGTGCGCTTCCACAGAATGAACGTGGCCTGACGGTCCGACAGCCCTAGAGAGTGCGATGGCGTCAATCCCAACGCCAGCACCGACGTCCAGTATCACATCTCCTTTTTTTGGTTCATAGACATAGGTCCAATAATCTAGTGATCCTTCAAGTCTATCTATCATTCGTCGGCGCATATGGAGAATATCGTAAGCGTAGTATTCGAACGTCGACGCTCGCGGAATGAATATTCCATCTACCACATCGATCCACATGCCGTCATAGGTAACGCCGATCTGACTATCTCTGGCTAGATGGCGTGCCCACGCAGAAGTCGCGGTAGCTAACAACCACCTGCAACCAGGTTTGTCGAATGCCAAAGAGAGCTTTCGTCGCAAGGTTTCCATTTCGACACGCTAATCCCAGTCGCTGTAGAAAATCAGGTCTCGAAGCGAGACTATTTCGAAATCCCTCAGTCGCGAAGTCAGTCGTTTTTTTAAGCTAGCAATGGCACTTGATGCCCTCGTTCGAAAATAGAGGGAAAACCTGAGCCTTAGCTTTGTTATGTCAGACAGCGAAAGAGTCCCTCATTTAACTATACTACGTTCTCTAACCACAAAGGTGTGTTATCGTTTGATGCGGGATTGAGATCGCGTTTGAGGAGAAAGTTCTGCAATGCTCGATTCCTGCTACCGATTGCAATCCAAGCGGGATTATTTAAGAGCGCTCGCCCTTCTACGCCGTCTGCATAGGAATCAGGGCTAGCATATGACCAGCGCTGCTCGATGGACCCAGCTGCACCGTTGTTCATAAAGTAATACAGCGCAGGCATCGCTGTGCCGGCAATAGAAGCCGTCGCCTTAAAGTAGTGCACCTGCGCGGCGGCCCACTGCGGACTATTAAGGGTGGCCCGAGCAAACCTAGCTTGGAGTGCAGTCAACGTCGGGCCAGCTACGAAGGTTAGGCGATTACTTGCTGTCGGAGACCAATCAGCGCCACCTTCGTATTCAATGTTTATTTTGCCCATGCGAGTTAGAGTCGAACCATATCCAGGCTTGAGCGTCCCCACGTAGTGCGCAATAGTCTGCCCGAAACCGGACGATACTTGATTGACAAAGTTACTGATTGCCTGCGTCTGATTTGCCTCGCCGGAATAGTTTCCGCCGCCGTTGAACGAATTGTCTTGTCCGTTATACATGGCCGAATCATCTGTAAAGTTGCCAGTTCCTCTGGTCGTATTGGCGTAAGTCGATGGCGGGTCGAAATAGGAGGCCGTTGCGAAGGCGTCATGGTTGGAAATTGGCGTGCCCCAATTTCCGTTCACTACAAGTGTATCAGTGGTGTACCAGTTCCCTCCCTGCCCTCGCGTGTGGCTACCAAAGAGTCTGAGATAGTTAATTCCATTAGGATCCAGACCGACAAAGCCTTGGCCGCCCAAGGCATACTTCACGCGCGGGTTATTACCGACCGCCGTCCTGATGTCCCTTACCGACGTGTTCCGGCGGGGCACCGAGAGCTCGGGCCGCCCGTACCCCTCCCGCGCCATCGCTAACGC
>JAKALI010000243.1 GCA_021813195.1 Pseudomonadota bacterium | reverse complement strand
TGTCCCTCCCGCGCCCGACTGCCCCGCCGTAGTAGCACAGGCTGCCTGCCGGCGCCCTTGACGGCGGGCTCTAGACAGAGAAAGGCCCCGATCCCTGTTGAACTCAGAAGACAAGGATCGGGGCCTGCCGCCCGGGGCTTGTGCGCCTATTGCGCACGCCCCATTCTACACGATGATACGGGCCTTTCGCACGAGATGGCCGCTGTAGTACGGCATCTGCGCAAGCTTCACGGCCAAGAAGGCCTCCGCAGCGAACCGATCCATCGGTCCGATCATCGCCTCGTGGCCATCGTCGTAGAGTACCCACACGAGTACTTGCGGGCTCTTGCGACGGGCCAGGCGCGGCAATTTCAGATTCATCTTAGCTTCTTGGCCCTCGGCTTCGGCTTCGGAATCTTGGTCCCGCTCCGTCGAGCCTCTGACAGCGCAATCGCTATCGCCTGCTTGATCGGCTTTCCTGCCTTGCGTTCTCTTCGGATGTTCTCCGAGATCACCGTTCGGCTCGTGCCTTTCCGCAGTGGCATGTTACACCGCCTTTGGAACGCGCAGCCGTGGCGGGAGCGGCTCCAACGGGTCTAGGCCGTTCGCGTTGACGATGTCGGGCCAGCGAGCTCCGCTACCTAGCTCGCGCTGCGCGATGCTGTAGAGCGTATCCCCTTCTGCGACTTCAACCTCTCGTGTCTCGGGGGGCAGAGATGCCTCTGTGGCCTCGGAAGTTGCGGGAGCGGCCTGCACGTCAGGTGCCGCCTCGGTCGGCGCTTCTGGGGCATTCTGGGGCGTCTTGGGGGCCACCTTCGTCACGTACACGGATGCTGCAGGGATGACCCAACCCGGAGTCGGCGTGATGTCGTATCCGAGCGCTTCGGCCAAGTATAGTACGGCCTTCCAGAGCGTCGATAGCTCATACCATCCGGGCGTCTTCCCCGCCGTCGGCGGAACGTATGGCGCCGGCGCGGGCGTGATCGGTTGTTCGGTCATCTTCTGTCTCCCGATGAACGTGTCCAAGTCTTCCTTCGTTCCGGCGAACCGGTCACGATCGAGCGGCCCCCCTGTGTGCTGCCAGAACTGCCAGTCGATCGACGGCTGATAGGCCCAGTTAGCCACCCATCGCCAGTCCTGTCCGAGCTCGGGATACCCCGACTCGGATGCATAGAGCCCGCAGCGCTTCCCTCGCGCGTGCATGCCGCGAATGAAGGCCGCTGCCTCTTCATGCGTCATGGGCGGATTCGCTCCGTCCGACTCTAGGTCGAGTGCGTAGAAGTCTGCGTTCGGCGCGACCCGAAGGAGCGTATCGACTTGGCCCCCTACATCGCCATGGCGCCCGAAGCAGTACGCGCCGACGGCGAGCCCGGCAGCGCGAGCCCGCCGTTCGTGCGTGGCATACATCGAGTCAACCCATGTTCCATAGCAGGCGCGGGCGATCAGGAAGCTTGCTCCGTCGGTCGGGGTATTCGCTTGCCACTGACTAACGTCGTATCCCTCGATCATGGCTGCGGCGCTCCCGACGATGCAGGCGGAACTCCGAGCGCATCGAGCCGCGCATGCGCATCCG
This sequence comes from Pseudomonadota bacterium, assembly GCA_021813195.1. The sequence goes on along the minus strand of JAKALI010000243.1, from coordinate 4,920 downwards.
CTGCGGCCTTCGCGGCAGATGCTGCGGCCTTGTCCGCGCCGTTACTGTAGCGGCCAAAGGCAACGCCAAGCACCAACAGCGCGGCATTGTCGATAAACGTCGTATCGGTGATGGATCGACCGAGGAACGCTACGCCGACATGCGCGAGCACCGCTGCAATGACGACGAGAAGTGCGAGCGCGTCAACGACAAAGGGGTTCATCTTCAAGCTCTACCCTTTCACTTCTTCATTCCTACGAGGACCTTGAGTAGCACGATTGCCACGACCGCAATCGCGCCAATCTCGATGATCCTGCCGATATCTAGACCGCCGCCGCCGCTATTGTCAAGTGGAACACTACCTGCACTGCCCCCGTCGCCGGCCGGAAGAGCCGGAATAAGCGTATGCCCTATTCGGTGAAACGATCCACCGACGCTTGTATTTCCCGGGCCAGTGCTTGCACTCCCTACTGGACTGGTCGATCCGCCACTGACAATCGACTTACCGCTCAGTGGCGCACCTCCCGGATGCTTTGCGGTCGGGAATCCGAGTCCATGAGATTCCAGAAGCCCGGCCGCTGCCTTGGTCGATCCTGTGAAGGTCGTACCACCAGAATAATACGTTGCGGTCTTTCCAACGCCCGCAGCCTTCAAGGTCGCTGCGGCCGCCTGTTGAGCCGTCACTCCCTTTGCCGGACTCCACACGCCGGGGGCGGTCCGCACGAGGACGCCCTTTGACACGAGAGAGCTAAGCCAAGGAGCTTGGATGACACCAAGATTGAGCGCCGCATGCTGCGTGATGTATTCGCCTCGTGTCGGGTCCCATACGAGACCGGAACCGGGCGCCGGACCAGGGGGGCGAGCGTATGCCATCTTATCTCCTCTTCCTCTTACTCTTCGCGACGACCATGACAAGGACGATAGCGACCAGTGCCACGGCTCCGACTTCAAGGATTCTCGCAAGATCTGGCCCGATTGTCGAGCCGATATCCGACGGCGACACCGGGGGCGGAGTACCACCAACCGTAGGATTGGTCGTCGTATCTGCCGATGGCAAGGGGGAATGCGACGCTGCACTGCCGGTATGCGCGGGGGGGGGAAGATGTTGAATCACTCCAGGCCGTGTCGTTGGCCCTGTGTACGTGCCAGCGTTCGACCGATATGCCTGCGCCACAGCGGGGTTTCCAGACGAATACAGATATTCGGCGTTCGACCGTGCTCGTGGTGCCACAGGGGCATGGCCTGTGACGCTCGGATGCCTACCGCCATATAGCGCCCGATTATGCTCGATCCCGACTCGGGGCTCATGAGCGGTCACGACCGCACGCTCTCCCTTGTGGCGTGTCGGCGAGACGCGGAGCGTCGAGATATGGCCTGTCGTTCCTGGAGCTCCAATCTTGGCCAGATCGCGGTAGAGCGTCGTAAAGCCGCCGAATGGCAGAGAGCCAAGCGCAGCGCCCACTTGCAACGGCCCCTCGAGGGGATAGTGCTTGTCGATCCAGCTTGGGTTAGGCATATCAATCTCCGGTCACGCGACGAGCACGAGCAGCAACACGACGGCTATTGCTGAGAACGCGAGGATAGCCAGCAATGGGCCAACGTCTTGTGGCATGCCGCTCGGGCTAGCCTGCAGATATGGTCCGATCGTCACTGGAACGGACGATGGTGCGCTGCTTGTGTCCGACTTCGGCTGCAGCCCGATTGTCGCCGACGATGGAGGCGGCCCCGTCCGCTTTGGGCCAGACGGCGCAGTAGCCGAAGCTTTCTGTGGACTAACGCTGTATAACCGTCCGCTCGATCCAGTCCATGATGCAATCGACGAAGCGAGCGCTGCGCCATATTCCGCGGGATTATTCCCGTCACTCGACGGCGCCCAGCGATAGGGAAACTTGCGCACGGTGTTGAACGCAGGATTGCGTCCATACAGGCTCGACGCCAAGAGTCGTGCGGTATCTTCTGCGCTCGCCGTCCAGGATGGATAGGCGGCCCAGCGTCCAGCCTTCACCGCTCCAAATTCAGTCGAGATTGGCGTGAACTCGAGGTTGCCGACGTTGCGTGTCTGGACTGCCACGCCCGCGCGGCCGAAGGATGACTCGTGCTGGAATACCGCAAGTAGCACAGCCGGATCGACGTGATATCGCAGCGCCGCAGTGTACATTCCTACAGCGTCGGGAGCGGCTGGACTCTTTGCGGCGGTCAAGATATCCGTGAACTTCTGCAGGCTGATGCTCGGCGGTCCGAGGATCGGAAAGTCTCCGGCGCTCATGTTTCATGCCCACCAAGAGATCTGCACGAAGCCCGAGCCGCCAGAGCCGCCGGCATAGGCTGTGCCGGCGGCAGTTCCTGCGCCACCGCCGCCACCACCAGAGTTCGCCGCGCCGTTAGAACCTGCTGCCTCGGCCGAGCCGTTACCGCCTCCCGCAACGCCTAGGCCGGCCATATTCGCGAAGTTCGAGCCACCACCGCCGCCGCCGCCGTATCCTTTGATGCCCGGACCGCCCATGCCAGGGAGTGCATTGAATGAAGACGCGGAGCCGAGCCCGCCGCTTCCTGCGCCACCAAAGGATCCGTGACTGCCGTTGCCTCCTTGGTTGATCGCGATTAGTGCGCTCGTCTCCAAGACCGTCAGTGCCGTCCCAGAACCGGCCGCCCCGCCGCCGGACCCAGCGGCTGCATAAGCCAGGACAGGAGCGCCGCCGCCGCCACCAGCAGCGCCTGCACCGCCTGAACCTGCGGAGATCCCGCCGCCGCCGCCGCCGGGTGCAGTCGCCAGCGTCCCGATGCTCGTCGTACCACCAGCAGCGCCCGCATTGTCTCCGGCCGCACCGCCTGCGCCGCCAGCACCGACCGTGACCGCGAGGGCAGTGCCAATCGCGACTCCCGACACGTCGATATCAGTCTCGACGACGGCGCCACCACCGCCGCCGCCGCCGCAGTGATTAGCAATCGCTGCACATCCTGCACCGCCGCCGCCGCCGCCGACCAAGAGCGCGTGAATCGTGTTGACGCCAGACGGTTTGGTCCAAGTGCCTGACGTTGTAAAGACTTGCGTATGAAGGATCGGGATTTGCGCCACTGACGATCCAGGAGAAATACCCATGTCTTATGCCTCCTTCGCTGTCCAAGCATGCCCTGCCGTCGTAGCGATCACGTAGACCGCCTCAGTAGAAACGACAGAACCTTCCATCACGAAAGTACCGCCGTTCGCCGCAAGCTGGATCGACGGCTCTGACTGCGTCGCTGCAGCGCCAAAGTTGATCCACATGACTTCGGACGCGAGGTTCTCGATCAAGAGATACCGACGTCCTGGATTGGCCGGTGCAAGCTGTTGCGACGTGTTCGCCGCCGTCAGCGTGCCACTTCGATCGGTAAGCGTCACCTGCGTTGGCAGAATGGTTGCCACTCCGATCGTCCCGACAGAACCTGCCTTGACTTTTGACGATTCGAGTACGATGCCGTAGCCGACCCAGCACGGATATGTCGCTGCCGAAATCGTCACCCGCGTGATGCCATGGAGCGGCAGTTCCATCTCGTCGCCCAAAGACGCGAGGACATAGCTCCGGTTCCCCTCGCCCTCAGCACTGATCGTCAGCGGACCATTTGAGGCATCAAGCAGCGCCGCCCAGAACTTGTACTCTAGCGTCCAGGCCGGAGTATCGATCGTGAAGGGGCCAGTGAGTGCAATCTTCGTATGCAGCATGTCGTCTCTCTCCTACGCGATCGCGAGTACGAGAATGATGATAATGGCAAGTGCTGCAAGCGCAAGAATCCAGCCGAGCCCACCACCGCCTGATCCGAACAGGCTATCGAGGAACGTTCCGGCTCCGGTCAGGAACCCACCCGCTGCTTGGCCTGCGCCATAGCCAACACCTGCACCGGCGGCCGGAAGCGCTTCGCCGATCCCGGCTCCGACGCCAGCGGCACCGGCGCCGACGCCTGCGCCGAGGCCAGGCCCGGCCGTTTCCGCCGCGGCCCCCAACCCAACGCCGATCCCGGATGCTGCAGCGCCGACGCCTGCACCGACTCCGGGTCCTGCAACGGTTGCCGCGGTGCCAGCGCCGATCCCGATTGTGCGGGCGGCTTCTCCCGCTACTCCGCCGACAATCTGTCCTGCTTCCTTCCCGACTGCGATGTATCCGGGCTGTCCTGGTGCGACAGCCGCGGCGCCGCGAGAGAAGTTCTGCGACACGTCATGCGCGAAGCCCATGAGCGCCCCGAGCGGGCTACTTGCATCCGCAATAATCGGCCCCCACGGTGTGTTGAGTTCCCACGCCTTGACTGCATCGGTTGCCATCTTCTACCCCTGTATGTATGTGGCCCTAGCCCGGGAGGGTGCGGGCTAGGGCCACGGACGCCGCGATGAGGGGCGGGAGGCTGAGCGCACCCTCTCCGCGCAGAACTATTCGCGCTTCTGTGGAACGGTCGCGATCGAGTACAGCCGGATGACCGTGTCGGTCACCAAGTTGACGGTCAAGACCGTTGTACTGTCAACGACCCACACCGGATACCGGCCGATGAACTCACCCGACAGGTGACCCGACTGCATCAGCATCGTGTCCGCGTCCACGAAGTCGTTCGGCGGCTGCAGCGACGCGAAGCTCGCGCTGCGGTGCATCAAGGTCACATAGCCCAAGGCCGAATCACCGGCTGCCAGCGTGAAGGCAAGGGCCTCAACCTGGAACCCATCAGGCAGATACGGGCTGAGCGTGTTGTCACCCGCCTGGTGCGGAGGGCTCGACGCCTTGATCCGCAGGGTGGGGCCGTTCCCCATCGTGTCATACCAACCGCGCACGAGCAGCGTCACGGATGCGGTGCCTGCAGAAACGAGGCCCGCGTTCTGCAGAGCGCTCTCTGCGTTGAAGGTGACGCGGAGCAGCGCCGGCATGTCCTTGAGTTCCACACTGATCGGAAGGAACAGTTTCCATTCCGCCGATCCTGCGC
>JAKALI010000242.1 GCA_021813195.1 Pseudomonadota bacterium | reverse complement strand
CAGCGAGATCCGGTGGATGGGATTTGCGACGCTATTCGTGCTCATCATGTGGATGTATCAGGTCCGCTTCCTGATGGCGCTGTTTCTCGGCCACAGCGGGATGTCGGCCTCATTGAGCGAATTCCTCGACGTCGTTCTCGGCACCAACCAAGGCCTGCTGTTTCTCTTCATCGGCAACATCGTTGGCGCGTTGCTGGCGACCATTCTGTTTTCGATCTCTGTAGTCTCGTTTCCGCTTGTGCTTGACCGTGACGTCGATTTCGTAACCGCTATGGTCACGAGTGTGCGCGCCGTTGCAACCAATCCGGTGCCGATGCTGTTTTTTGCCGCGATCATCGTCGTCTTGCTCGTGCTCTCAGCACTGCCCGCGTTCCTGGGATTGCTGCTGACCCTGCCCTTGTTGGGGCACGCAACCTGGCATCTGTACCGGCGCGTAATCGCTCCCCATTCTGGCGCGCCCTAACGGCTCACGCCACGACGCTGCCTTTGGCCCCCCCCCCCCTCGCCCTCACAGCGGTCGCGTGCCGTCGGGAGCGAGCTCTTCAGCAATGTCGCGCATCGTTCGACCACCAATCATCTCACAGGGGGCAATTTCGGCGAGCGGCAATGCCACGAAGCTGCGCTGTGCGATGAAGGGATGAGGCACTTTGAGGCGCGGTGTGTCGATCGTATCGCCACGGTAAGTGAGTACGTCCACATCGATAACGCGCGGTCCCCATTTCACCGTGCGCCTACGACCCATCCTGTCCTCCACGGCCAAGCATCGATCTAGCAAACCCTCGGCCGTCAGCTTGGTTGCAACGGCCGCGCAGGCATTGACGAACCAGTCCTGCTCGGCGATGCCCCACGGCTCGGAGCGGTAGAGACGCGACAGGCGGCACAGCCGCACAGCGTCGCCTTCGCACAACAGCTCGACCGCGCGATGGATGTTGGCGGCCTTATCACCGACGTTGGAACCAAGACCGATCAGCGCGTCATAGTCGCGCGTTGGCCGATCGCGCACGGTGTCACAGCCGGTGGAGTCAATCATACTTAATGTACGCGAAGCGGGGGTCGGATGGCGTTCCCTCCAACGTGTTGCCAGCCTCCTTACCCGGCTGCCAACAAATCACCTCTTCAATCTTTGCGGCCAGCGCGAGGTCTTTGTCCGTGATGCCCTTGGCCGAATGCGTCATCAAACGCACTTCCACCCAAGCATACGACGCGGTGATGTCGGGGTGATGCCAGGCAGCTTCCGCAAGGTGACCCACGGCGTTGATCACCATCAGCGTCCCCTTCCAGCTGTTCGTCTTGTAGGTGCGCCTGATCCAGCCGTCCTCCAGACGCCATGACGGCAGATTGGCTTTGAGCCACGCTTCGACCTCGCCGGTCGCCATTGCCTGTTCGCGCGACGCCATCCGATCAAGCCTCCCGAGCCCCGCAGGGATTGACAAGTCCAGTCTCACCGTAGATCGACTGACGTGTTCCTTCAATCGCCGTCGCACATCGGCGCGCGCTTGGACCTTGGACCTGAGCAAAACGCCTAGGATGCGATGCCGGCCATCTCCGTCACAGCACCCGCACGCCTCCACCTGGGGTTTCTCGACCTCAACGGCGCGCTCGGACGTCGTTACGGCTCCATCGGCCTTGCCGTCGATGGGCCCGTGACGCGCGTTCGCATCACGCCCGCTCAGTCCTGGACCTTCGAGGGTGCGGAACGCGAGCGCGCCGAAAAAATCGCCCGGCGCTTCGCCGCATTCGCCGGTATCGCAACGTCGCCGTTATCGGTTGAAGTCCGCGAGGCCATCCCTGCGCACGCCGGGCTTGGCTCAGGCACACAATTGGCGCTCGCGATCGGAACATCAATCCTCCGACTGGCGCAACGCGACGTTCCCATTCCAGCACTGGGCGAGGTCGTCGAGCGCGGGGCGCGCTCAGCAATCGGCATCGCCGCATTCCAGACTGGGGGCTTCATCGTCGATGGCGGACGCGGGCCGAGCGAGGCGGCCCCTCCCGTTGTGTCGCGGCTGCCTTTCCCCGATGCCTGGCGCATTCTCCTCGTCCTCGACCCTCGGGAAACGGGCGTCCACGGGGAGAAGGAGACAACCGCGTTCAAAGCTCTGCCAGCTTTCCCCGATGCACTGGCCGGGCATTTGTGCCGGTTGACCCTGATGCGCCTCTTACCTGGACTTGCTGAACAGGACCTGACCGAGTTCGGCGCGGCCTTGAGCGAGATTCAGAGCGCTGTCGGCTCCCATTTCGCCGCGGCACAAGGGGGATCGCCCTGGTCCAGCCCTGCCGTTGGACGCCTGGTGAACCGTCTCGGCACCCTCGGTGCAAAGGGATTAGGCCAGACCTCCTGGGGCCCGACCGGCTTCGCCTTCGTCGACAGTGAGGCTGCGGCGCAGCGCCTCTATTCTTCTTTAGTCGAAGAGGCTAAAGCGGAGGGGCTTCAGATGAGGATCGTGCGCGGCCGCAATGCCGGCGCTGAGATCCAGGTCTCTTGAGCCCATCCCCGCCCGCACCGCACCCAACCGGAGATCCCGTCACGATGAGCGACGCCACACCCATTCTGCACATGTTGGACCCGCGCAAGCACGTAAGCCCCTTCGACGTCAACATGGCTACGGATGCGGGTTTCAAGGTCATCGTGCCGTATACGAACGTCGAGCTACCTGACGTCACGCCCCTAATCCAGGACGCCATTTTCTCGCGCCCGCCGGACTATGGCGTGCGCACGGGTTTTTTCATTGGCGGTAAAGACGCAATCCTGGCGCTCGACATGATCGACGCGGCACAGAAGGCGATGGTGCCGCCGTTCCAGTGTTCCGTCTTTGCTGACCCTGCCGGCTCATTCACGACCGCCGCAGCGATGGTGGCATGCGTTGAGCGTGCTTTGAAGTTCAAGTTCGGTCGCTCGTGGAAGGGCACGCGAGTCGCCGTCTTCGGTGCGACGGGCGTTGTCGGCTTCGCCTCCTCGATCATCGCGGCGCTCGAAGGCGCAAATGTTCAACTCGTCGCCCATCGCGGCTTCGACCGCGTTGTCAAGAGCGCAGCCGTCTCCAAGGAGCGCTTCGGAGTTGATCTGGAGCCAGTAAGCGGCGAAACGCCAGAAGGCAAACGGGCCATCATTGCCAATGCAGAAGTAATTTTTGCCGCGGCGGCGGCCGGTGTGAAGGTTGTCTCGAAAGAGGAAATGGAGGCTGCGAAGGACCTTCTGGTCGTAGCCGACGTCAATGCGGTACCCCCGCCAGGCGTTGAGGGCATGGAATTGTTCATGGATGGCGCACCGTTGCCCGGTGGCAACGTGCTGGGCGTCGGCCCCCTCGCGATCGGCGATATAAAGTACAAATGCGAAAGCGGCCTCTTCAAGCAGATGCTCACATCCGACACGGTTCAGGCGCTCGATTTCCGCCACGCCTACACGATGTGCAAACAGCTGACGGGACTGACCTGACGCTGGCCGTGACGAGGCACCAACGCTCATCGAGTTTTCGCGCGAGGTCTGGGCGTAATGTGCTGCACACAGCAGAACGCCGACACCATGAGGCCAAGAGTTACGCTCGACTTCCCGCGAATTGAGGCTGACTTGGCGAAGAAATCGATTGAACCATGCCGGCGGCCGCGGTGACATCACCGGCGATACTCATCGCAGCGTTCTCCGGACGTGCGCTCGCACAATCAGCGCAACGCGCAGGTTTCCTCCCCCTCGTCGTTGATTGTTTCGGCGATGAGGACCTGCGGGCGGGGGCTCATGCCTGGCGCGCCTTGCCCGCCCGCGTCCAAGTTGGTTTCCGCCGTCGCGCGCTTCTGGCCGCATTGGACGAACTGGCCGCTGCCGCGCCAGCGCCAATCGTTGGATTGGTGCTCGGCGCGGGCTTTGAATGCAACCCCGCGCTCGTCGCAGCCCTGGCCGAACGATACACGATACTCGGCAATGACGCTCGGACCATCCAACAGGTTAAAGACCCGAGCACCTTTTTTGGTACACTTGCGGACTTGGGCATCCGCCATCCGGAAACTCAAACTGCACCGCCCTCGTCGAGCGCTGGATGGCTCATGAAACGCGTCGGCGGAAGCGGTGGGCTGCACATCCATCGTTGTCCGGATCAGGTCCGCCCCGATCGCCGGCGCTACTTCCAGCGCGAGATTGCCGGTGAGGCGATCTCGGCCATGATGATCCGCTCAGGCGCAACCAGCGCGTATGCATTCAGCCGCCAGTGGACAAACCCGCAACCGCGGCGACCATTCCGTTATGGCGGCGCTGTGGGATGGGTCAGGCTCGACGCGGACGTGGAAGCGCGGATCATCGATATTTGCTTGCAACTTGGCCGCACGTTCTCGCTCTCCGGCATGGTCTCGTTCGACTTTCTCGTCCGAGACGGCGAGCCCCTGCTGCTCGAAATCAATCCAAGACCAGGTGCCACTCTTGACGTGCTCGACGACGCAAACGGCACGCTTTTTGCGGCGCATGTCGCCGCCACGAGCGGGCAGGATGCGGCCCAGGTCGTCTCGGCACAGTTTCGCCAGTTTGCACCGCGAGCGGCTGCGTATCTCTATGCGGATCGAGGCCCCCTCACGATACCGGCCATCACTTGGCCTGTTTGGAGCGCCGACCGTCCCGCCCCCGGCACGCGCGTGGAGCGCGGCCAGCCCATCGCGACCGTCATGGCAGACGCCGCTTCGAGCGCACAGGCCGAAGCCCGTTGCCGCGAGCGCTTAAGTCTTCTCGAAGACTTGCTGTATCAGCCCCGAAACGCGGAGGAACCCTGAGACATGACCTTGCAAACTGTGCCGGCACCGAGTGTCAACGCCCGCGCCCACGCCATCGTCGAGACGATCGCAACGAACGCGCAAGCCCTACGCTGCGGCGTCAAAACAGGGGAGAACGGCGAACGCCTCATTGATCTCGGCGCCCATGTTCCCGGCGGGCTCGAAGCGGGTCGGCTCTTGGGCGAGGTCTGCATGGGCGGGCTTGGCACGGTTTCAATCACATCGGCCTCAGGTTTGGAGCGCTGGCCACTCGGGGTCGTCGTCCATTCTTCCAACCCTGTGATCGCGTGTTTGGGCAGCCAATATGCCGGCTGGACGATCACCGACGAGGCGAGCGGGTTCTTTGCGCTTGGCTCGGGTCCCGCCCGCGCGCTTTCTCGCGTCGAGGAACTCTACAAGGAACTGGGCTATGTCGATCATCATCAGCGCGGGGCGCTCGTGATCGAAGGGGACAAAGCGCCGCCGTCTGCTGTTGCCGTAAAGGTTGCGACCGCATGTGGGATCCCCACTTCAAACCTGACAGTTCTCTATGCTCCGACGGGCTCGCTAGCCGGCACCGTACAGATCGCCGCGCGCGTACTCGAAGTTTCCCTGCACAAGGCCCATGCGCTGCATTTCCCGCTCGAGAACATCGTCGATGGGTATGGCGTGGCCCCCCTGGCGCCGCCCGTCCCCGATTTCGTAAAGGCGATGGGCCGCACCAACGATGCCATCATCTATGGCGGACGCATCCAACTCTTCGTCAAAGGGTCTGATGAGGAGGCCAAGAAACTCGCCGAGGCTCTGCCATCCTCGACCTCATCGTCTTACGGCAAGCCCTTCGCCGAGACGTTTGCCGAGGTCGGCGGAGACTTCTACAAGATCGACGCCATGCTGTTCTCACCGGCTCTCGTCACGGTGTCCAACCTCGACACCGGAACGTCATTCCACGCAGGAAAACTCGCTCCAGAAATCGTCGATGCGAGCTTCCGATAGGTGATCGCCTAGCCTTGAGCCCACTGCGACCGCGCGATACGCCATGAGCAAACCATCCTTTTCCATATCCGCACGCGAGGCAGGCGCACCCCCGCGCATCGTGCTGTTCGTCGAGGAGGGTGGCGGCGACTGGCACGCGCGGCGCTTGCGCGAGGCTATGGAAGCGCGTGGCGCTCGCGTCGTAACGACGACGCTCAAAGACTGCGCCTTCGATACGCGCCTCCCCAACGGTATCGACATTCCGGGCTTCGGCGGCTCCCTGCCCGATGGAGCATTTGTACGCTCGATTTCGACGGGGACTCTCGAGCAGATCACCCTGCGGCTCGGCATTCTCCATGCCCTGGGAGAAAGCGGCGTACGGGTGTGGAACGATGCGCGCGTTATCGAGCGATGCGTCGACAAATCCACAGCGACGTTCCTGTTTCAGAAGGCGGGCCTCCCCGTCCCTGAGACGCGTACGGCCGAGGGACGCACGGGCGCCCTCGCGTTCGCGCAGAGAGCCCAGTGCTCACTCGTCCTCAAGCCGCTCTTCGGCAGTCAAGGCCACGGCGTGCGCCGCATCGACCATCCTGAGGCGCTACCTGAGGGGCCGGAGGTTGGAGAGGTCTTCTATGTGCAGCGTTACCTGCGCGGTGTCGGCGACGCGGAATTTCGCGACTGGCGCCTGTTCGTCTCCCGTGGCCGCGTGCTTGCCGCCATGACGCGCATCGGAGCGAGCTGGATAACCAACGTCCACCAGGGCGCAGTCCCGGCCGGTCATGAGCCCGACGCCGAGATGACGGATCTGGCA
>JAKALI010000241.1 GCA_021813195.1 Pseudomonadota bacterium | reverse complement strand
TACCTCGGGCGTCGATTCGATAGCCGCATCCTCAGGGTAACGTCGGCGGTCTTACTCGCAGTACCGATGCTCATGGTGCTCGCGGCCGAGTTGAAACTGGCTCTTCTGGCGGCGCAAGGCATGGTGGGTTGGGGCGCGGGACAACTCGCGCTGTTGATGACGCTGGTGCTGCTGACGACCTTGGTGCCCGGCGGTATGCGCTCCATGACGTGGACCGGTGTGGCCCAGGGGCTGGTGGCGCTGCTGGCGATCATCGTGCCCGTGTCCGTCGTGGCCGTCTACCTCACCAACATGCCGTTTGCTCAACTCACGCACGGTCCGGTGCTCAGGGCGCTTGGGCGATCCGAGGCGGTGCAGGGCTTGCCGCTCATCCTGCCGCCCGCCCTGGCGCTCGATCTTCCCGGACAAGAATTGCAACCGATCGCCAAGCGGTTTGCGGACGCCTTCGGTGCTGCGGGCGCGCCGGCGTTCGTGTTGGCCATGCTGTCCGTTCTCGCCGGCGTGGCGGCTGCACCCTGGCTGTTACCGCGACTGGCATCAGCTCCTGGGGTCTACGAAGCGAGAAAAACACTGGGCTGGGCGACATTCCTGTTCGGGGTTGCCATGTTGACTGTCGCTTCCGTAGCGGTCTTCCTGCGTAGTTACGTATTTCAGCTTCTGGCCGTACCCAATTCTGCACTGGTGCCGCCCTGGCTCGGCGAACTCGTTAAACGCGGCTGGGCGTCGGTGACCGAAACAGGAACCCAGCTCCAAGCGACCGGCATCAGTTTTGCGCGCGATGGGGTCTTGTTCAGCCTGCCGATCGTGGGCGAACTCCCGCATGTGTTGCTGGACCTGACAATGGTCGGCAGCATAGCCGCTGCACTCGTGGCAGCCAGCGCCTCGGCGACCGCATTAGGCCTGTGTATCGGCGAAGATATTGCTCAGGGTGGAAAAAAAGAGGCGCTGGAGGGGCCCGCTCGTCTCCATCTGGCGCGAGCGGGTATCGTGATGGCGATCGTCGGTGGGGCAGCTTTGGCGCTTGCCGCCAACACCGATCCGTTGCGCCTGGTTTTGTGGGCGTTGAGTTTGTCGGGAGCCGCCCTGCTGCCGGTATTGGTGTTGTCGATCTGGTGGAAGCGCATCAATCCCTTCGGTGCTTTGGCGGGGCTTATGACGGGCTTCGGGGTTACAGCTGTTGCGATCATCTCGAGTGAGACGGGCTATTTTGGCATTGACAGCGCTCTGGCCGCCGTACTCGGGCTGCCTGCGGCCGCGGTTGCAACCATCGCGGTGACCCTAGCGACCCCTGCCCCGAGCCGCCACCTGTTAGAACTCGTCCGGGATATCCGGGTGCCCGGGGGCGAGATTCTCTATGACCGCGAAATGCGTCTGTTGCGCTTGAAGCGCCAGCGTCAGCAAAGCTGAAGGCCCCGCGGCGAAACAGGCGTGTTCGTTTTGTCTTGGTTACCTTCGTGCGCGAGCGCCCCCCGCCGGCACCACGGTCCACCATGTCAATGTCGATGAGACGCATTATCCTGTGGCGCCCGGGTCGCGAAACTCCTACTTGAGGAGGAGACGGCGCCAGCGCGCGAAATGGGCGTGGTGGCCGTTGCCACGAGGCAGCTGCACCCGAGTTTCCTTGGTCCTCAACCGACTGTGCTGCGCCACCGGGCCCGATAAAGAAACACATCTTCGGCTATGACACGTTCGACCGCCCACAAGCCCCGCGTTCTCGTCGCCGACAAAAACCCCGTCGTGCGCACTGGGCTCGCTGAACTCATCGCCCGGGACGGCCGCTTCGAGATGCTGCCACCTGTGGCGACGGGCGGCGCATTCCTTGCAGCTTGCGCCGAACAGCCCGTCGAAATCGGTGTCATCGGCTGGTCGCTGACCGACATGACCGGCGGCGATGTGCTGGAGACCCTGAAGCGCCGGCAATTGGGCACGCGCGTCATCATTTATACGGGCGAACAAGTCGGCGACGTGCTGCGTCAGACCATCAAGGGCGGCGGCTGGGGATTCATCTCCAAGAGCGACGAGCCGGCCGTTCTGCTCGACAGCATCGCTTGGGTTGCGCGGGGGCGGTTATGTCTGCCGTACGTCGATCTGGAACGCCTGTCCCATGATCCCCTCGAACTGTTGACGGCACGCGAACGCGAGCTTCTGGCAGCCCTGGCCAACGGTTGGTCCAACCTGCAGATCGCGTCGCGCATTGGAATTTCGCGCAACACCGTGAAGTATCACCTCAAGAATTTGTACGATAAGCTTGGCGTCAACAATCGCGCGATGGCCGTGGCGCTCTACGTCTCGAATGCGCCGCGGGGAACCTACGCGGGCGCCGACCAGGGGTAGGCTTTTTGCCACCCGATCGGGCAGGTCTCAGCCTAGCCTGGTGTAGCGATGAGCCACCCGACTGCGCGCGGAAACTGGCCCTGCGGGTATTGTGACTTCCTAAGCAATCGTCAATGTTGCCGCCATCCAGCGGTTACGCTGCAATAGCGCATGAATTCATGGTTGCGTGGGTCGTGTGCCCCGCAGCGGATCGACTGGTCCTAGAATCGTCTTCGCGGCTAGCGCAACTATGAGGCCGTCTCGGCCGTCTGCTGATCTGCACTGCGCCCGTCGATATCATTGAAACGCCCGACCGGAGGAAACCGATCATGTCCGTCACGCCGCATCTTTTTATTCCTGGTCCGACCAACATCCCCGATGCTGTGCGCATGGCCATGAACGTGCCCATGATCGACATGCGCTCGCCGGAATTCCCGAAGTTCACGCTGCCGATCTTCGAAGACTTAAAGAAGGTCTTCAAGATGAAGGACGGCAGAGTCTTCATTTTCCCATCCTCGGGTACCGGCGCATGGGAATCGGCGATTACCAACACGCTGGCCGTCGGCGACAAGGTTCTCATGAGCCGCTTTGGTCAATTCTCACTCCTGTGGGTGGACATGGCCGAGCGTCTCGGCCTCAAGGTGGTGCTGTGCGACGAGGAATGGGGCACGGGCGTGCCGCTGGAGAAATATGCCGACATCCTCGCCAAAGACACCAACCATGAGATCAAGGCGGTGTTCGCCACCCACAACGAAACGGCCACGGGTGTCACGTCCGATATCGCTGGGGTGCGCAAGGTATTGGATGACGCCAAGCACCCCGCGCTGCTGATGGTCGATGGCGTGTCGTCGGTGGGCTCGCTCGATATGCGCATGGGCGAGTGGGGTGTGGACTGCTGCGTGTCGGGGTCGCAGAAGGGTTTCATGCTCCCCACGGGTCTTGGCATTCTGGCGGTCAGCCAGAAGGCGCTCGATGCCAACAAGCAACCTGGCCGCATGAATCGCTGCTTCCTCTCCTTCGAGGATATGATCAAGACCAACGATCTCGGTTACTTCCCCTACACGCCGGCCACCCAACTCTTGCAGGGTTTGCGCTGTTCGCTGGATCTGATGTTTGCCGAGGGCCTGGAAAACATTTTTGCCCGCCACACGCGCTTGGCGACGGGCGTGCGCAAGGCGGTCGATGCTTGGGGTCTCAAGCTCTGCGCCAAGGAGCCGAAGTGGCATTCCGATACCGTATCGGCAATTCTGGTGCCGGAGGGCGTGGACAGCGCCAACGTCGTCAAGACGGCGTACTATCGCTACAATACGTCGCTTGGCGTTGGTCTCAACAAAGTGGCCGGCAAGGTGTTCCGCATTGGCCACCTCGGCGCGCTCGACGAGTTCATGGTGGGCGGCGTGTTGTTCGCCGTCGAAATGGCGCTCAAGGATTGTGGCGTGCCGATCAAGTTCGGATCGGGCACGGGAGCTGCGGCCGAATACTTCAATGCCACAGCCACCAAGTCGGCCACTGAGGCGGCGCCCCGCGCTAAGGCCGCTTGATTTTCTGGCGGCGCCAGCAATGCCTGGCGTCGCCGTCGTTATCGTTATCGACTGTTGATGCTGGATCGTTCCTGCTGGCTCTGTGGTGCCGCAGCGACACGCAACGATCCTTCGCCAAACCACGAGGACACGTCCGATGAGCTTTACCCTCTACCCGTTGAAGAAGCAGCGCTTGCAGCGGTCCGAACTCGCCGTGCCGGGCTCTAATCCGACAATGATCGAGAAGGCGCTCCAGAGTGCGGCCGACTATGTATTTCTCGACTGCGAGGATGCCGTGGCGCCGCCCGACAAAGAGCAAGCGCGTAAGAACATCATCCAGGCGCTCAACGATCTCGACTGGAAGGGCGCAGGCAAAACGGTGTCGGTGCGCATCAACGGTCTCGACACCCACTATTGCTATCGCGACGTTGTCGATATCATGGAGCAGGCCGGCTCCAAGCTCGACACCATTCTGATCCCCAAGGTCGGTGTTCCAGCCGACGTTTATGCCATTGAGTGCCTGATCTCTCAGATCGAAGTGGCCAAGGGCTACACCAACCGCGTGGGTACCGAGGCGCTCATTGAAACGCCGCTTGGGATGGCGAACGTCGAAGCCATTGCCTCGGCCAACAGCCGCTGCGAGGCGATGCACTTCGGCGTCGCCGACTATGCCGCCTTCAACAAGGCGCGCACCGTCGTGATCGGCGGTCTTAACCCGGATTATCCCGGGGATCAGTGGCACTTCGCGCTCTCGCGCATGACGGTTGCCTGCCGCGCCTATGGACTGCGTCCGATCGATGGCCCGTTCGGCGATTTCTCCGATCCCGCTGGCTACACGGCCGGGGCCAAGCGCGCTGCTGCCCTCGGCATCGAAGGCAAGTGGGCGATCCATCCCTCTCAGATCGAGCTTGCGAATGCGGTGTTCTCGCCGACCGCGGCAGAAGTCGAGAAAGCAAAGCGCATCATTGCAGCTCTCAAGGAGGCCGAGGCCCAGGGCAAGGGTGCGGCGTCTCTTGATGGCAAGATGATCGATGCGGCCTCCGAGAAGATGGCCAAGAACATCATCGTGGTCGCTGAAAAGATCGCAGCTTCGGCCAAGTGAGTCCTGGCGGAAAGATTGGGCACATCTGCCCGTGAGCGAACGATTGAAGGAGTCCTCACATGGACATTCACGAGTATCAGGCAAAGGAGCTGCTCTCCAAGTTCGGGGTCGCTGTTCCACGTGGCGGGCTGGCCTATAGCCCGGAGCAGGCCGTCTATCGTGCCAATGAAATCGGTGGATCGAAGTGGGCGGTGAAAGCCCAGATCCATTCCGGAGCGCGCGGCAAGGCCGGTGGTATCAAGCTTTGCCGCAACGATCAGGAGATCGAGGAGGCCGCCGACTCGCTGCTGGGAAAGCGGTTGGTGACCATTCAGACCGGCCCGCAAGGTAAGCTCGTCTCGCGTCTCTACATCGAAGAGGCGACCGACATCGACAAGGAGATCTACCTCTCCTTCGTCATGGATCGCGCGGCTGAGCGCATTGTCGTCGTGGCTTCGGCTTCGGGCGGCATGGACATCGAAGAGATTTCTCACTCGCGTCCCGACTCGCTCATCAAAGTTCAGGTCGATCCGGCCGTCGGCATGCAGGCATTTCAGGCGCGCGAGGTTGCGTTCGGTCTTGGCATCGAGCCCGAGCTGATCTCGAAAATGGAACGCACGATCCTGGGTTGCTACCGCGCGTTTCGCGACCTGGACGCCACGATGGTAGAAATCAACCCGCTGGTCATCACCAAACAGAAGAACATTGTGGCCCTCGACGCCAAGATGAGCTTTGACGAGAACGCGCTGTTCCGCCGCCCGCAGATTGCAGAACTGCGCGATAAGAGCCAGGAAGATCCGCGCGAAACCTATGCGTCCGACCGCGGTCTTGCCTATGTCGGCCTCGACGGCGACATCGGCTGCATCGTCAACGGCGCGGGTCTCGCAATGGCCACACTCGACATGATCAAGCTGGCCGGGGGAGAACCCGCGAACTTCCTCGACATCGGTGGCGGCGCAAGTCCGGAGCGCGTGACCAAGTCGTTCAAGGCTGTGCTACGCGACAAGAACGTGAAGGCGATCCTCGTCAACGTGTTTGCCGGTATCAACCGCTGCGACTGGGTGGCCAAGGGCGTGGTCGACGCGGTCAAAGAACTCGATATCAAGATGCCGATCGTGGTGCGCCTGGCCGGCACGAACGTCGAAGAAGGCCGCCGGATCATCGATTCGAGTGGACTGTCGGTCATTAGCGCCGAAACGCTGGCGGATGCGGCCAACAAGGCCGTTGCTGCTGCCAAATCCGTGTCCTGAGTGCGAGGAGGAACTGGTCTCATGGCAATTTTTATCAACGAGAACACCCCGATCCTCATCCAGGGCTTCACGGGTCGCATCGGCACCTTCCATGCTCAGGAGATGATCGACTATGGCTCTAACGTCATCGGCGGTGTGACGCCTGGCAAAGGCGGCACGACGCATCTCGGTCGTCCGGTTTTCAACACCGTCAAGGGGGCGGTCCAGGAGACGGGTGCAGAGGCCTCGATCGTCTTCGTGCCGCCGCCATTCGCGGCCGATGCGATCATGGAAGCCGCAGATGCGGGCATCAAATACTGCGTGTGCATCACGGATGGCATTCCGGCACAGGACATGATCCGCGTGAAACGCTACATGC
>JAKALI010000240.1 GCA_021813195.1 Pseudomonadota bacterium | reverse complement strand
CCGAGGGCGCCGCAATGGCCACGCTCTCGCCCGGCGCGATACGAAAGCTGCAATTCTCGATCACCCAGGGCTCGCCTTCGGCATAGCGAAAGCGCAGGTTCTTGACCTCCAGGCTGGCATCCGGCAGCGGCCCGGCGTGCACGCCCTCGAGTTGCGCCTCGGCCGGGGTCAGTGCGATATCGGCCACGCGCTCGGCGTGCAGGCCCAGCATCTTGAAGTCGTTCCACTGGTCGATCAGGCTGGCGGTGCGGCGCGAGAACTGGTCGGCGTAGGCGACAAAGGCCACCAGCATGCCGGCGCTGAATTCGCCCTTGAGCACCAGCACCGCTGCCAGCCAGATGACCAGCACGCGCTCGATGCCGAAGATCAGGCCGTTGCTGGCATGGAATCCGATACCCAAACGCTGGATCGCCAAGTGCCGGTTGGTCGTTTCCACCTGCGCATTGGCGTAGCGCGCACGGCGGTGGTCCTGCTGGTTGGCCAGCTTCAGCGGCTGCATGCCGCGGATCGATTCCAGCAGGTCGCGTCCATCCCATTGCTTACGATCCTTCTTCACACCTGCCACCTTGCGACGCATGGCATCGCTGCATCGGTGGCTCCCCGTCTGACTGGAGACTGAGTCAGACAGGCGGCGCATTAGTTCCATTAATTACGAAGCACTACACTAGCTCCGCAACCGTACGGGCCGCCTGCTGAGAATAATGTTGCGACTTTTGCCCGATCAAGCGCCTTACCGAGGACATAGTCGTCTTTCCCCACGAAGCGGTCATCATGATCTTGCCCTTGAACTTCGGACACCGGTCTAAGCGACACGGGATAGCTCAGTCAGTGGAAGCGCCGAGAAGCGCACACTGTGTTTCACGTAATACTTCATTTTCCCTCGCTTGACGAAGGCAACTTGCATGGCATTGCCGAGGGCTTCGGCGACAAGCGATCGCCATAGTGGCAATCCTCGGCTTCCGAGCAGGAGACCATCTACAAAAAGCCGGATATCGCCCTCTTCCCATTCATAGAGATACTTCGGAAAAAGTCCCGCCCTGGCGATACGCAGCAGCGTTTCGGCATTGACATCCGCCCAGGCAAGATAGCCCATTGGCAAGCCATTCGTATCCAAATAAATCTTGTATTTGTTGGACAGCACCGAATACTTGACCATCCGAAGGATTTCGGACGAAAGCAACGCGGGCCGCGATGTCCGCAGGTCGCACATGAGACTGAAATCGTCGGGAAGTTTCTTGTACAACGTCTCACCCCGCGCTCATCACGGATCGGTCTGCTGGGCCACCACACGAGGCATTCGAGGGAGGCGTCGGGACTTCACGATCACACCCGAGCGTCTCCAGGCGATCCAGCACATCCAGCAAACGGAAAAGCATGGGTTTGAAGTCATGACCATCGAGCGTCAACGCCGTCGCAGGGCAGTCCCGGAGCCAGCTCGCCAGTTCCGTAGCCGATCGCAAGCGCGCAATTTCTCGGCGATCCTTTGTCACCGTGTACCGTTCGCTATGGCGGTCATAGCTCAAGAGCCATTCGGGCGAACTGAAGATAATGCTCGAAGCCGTCGTGTCCTTTTGGAAAACCCATTCCGCTACGTCCGCGTAGGCGTCGATATAGGGCCCGAAAAATTCATGGCTTTCGTGCCTCAGCAGCTCCAGGATTCGTCCGGCAATGCGCCCGCTGCGAAAGAATGTGTAGAAATAAGCCTTTTTCAAGGACTGAATGGCGGCATCGATGACAAAGCTCGCATACGAACAGCGGTGCGGGCCTGTCCGGTATTTATGCTCGAAGAGGGTTCGGATATGCCAAGCGGTGTCGTACGATCCTTTAGACGGCTCCGCCAGACCCAGAAACAACGACTCCAGCACGCCGCCGACGGGATCGGCCAGCAAACCTGTTGGGGCCCCATAGACAATGCGTGTATCGCCTTCCAGGGCCCGCCGGAGGACGGCAGTCACGTGCTCAAGGGATCGCTTGGCAACCTGATCTTCGATGGGATCTGCCGAAAGCCCAAGAAGGTTAGCGGTATAAAGCATCGTGGCCGCATTCATCTCTTCTAGGTAATACTTTGCCAACGGCTTGATGTTGAACTCCATGTGGTTGTATTTGGTGTAGGTGTAGATGAACTCCTCCAAGTACTTGAGCACCGTGACGCCTTCGGAATAAAATGGCACTTGGCCGTCCCCGCTGCAGTAATTGACGCCGCTGTCGACAAACCCGATGTTGGTCAGGTCCAGCCAACGGCCGTCAAAGGCAAGGTTGGATGGCGAAAGCACCCCGTGCCAGATGCGGAATGCCTGTGCGAATGCAAACTGCTGTGCGCAGCGGGAGAGAAAATCCCCAACCTGGCGGATGACTCCGTGATGGCCGCCGAGCTGCGCGAACAGTTGCTTGTTCACTCGGCGCGTCCGCTCGACGTCGTCGATCAATCCCTGGCACTCGCTTCGGACCTTGAAGTGAGCGGCGCGAAGGAAGTGGGCAGGCCGAAGGCAGGACTCCCGCACCAGCAGCGCCCCAGGCCCCCTTTCACTCCCCCAATCGCCTGTCGGCATATAGGCGGCCTCGGGGCCAAGATAGATCAACGCACAAACTTTAACGACGCCAACAGGCAGAATGTGCCCAAATACCTCGGAGTTGATTGCCTCCAATACCCCATCTATAAGACTCATGCCGCCATTGAAATGCCACTCCATGTTATCTGGATACTTCCCAAGCAAAGGTGTTTTCCCTATTCCCTTGATTTGAAACCCATCAACAATACCTGTTCGCCCCGCGCCGCCGTTCGGGCCGATGCCGACTCCGCCGTAGCGATCGGCATATAAGCGAGTTCGATCACTTTCGTCAAACGATAACCCAGCAAAAGTTTCTGTACTTGGAATGCAGTACGCAAATCTCTTCTGCACAGAAGCCTTCGTCCAAGCGTCCGGCCGCTCAAGAACAGCGTCCTCTAACGCTTGCTTGGTAACCCAAATAGCTGCAGCGTCTTTCACATGTGAAGCAGGAAAGTCGACAAGTAAATCGTTGAACTGCGATATGTCGAGATTCATTCTCGATCCTGAAGCAGGCGGATGCCGGGTAGCCGGTGAAGGTCCGGAGCGCATGAAGACC
The DNA here is from genome assembly GCA_021813195.1 of Pseudomonadota bacterium. The sequence continues at coordinate 3,417 of JAKALI010000240.1, read as the reverse complement.
CTGTTCGAGATAGTCTGCGTCTCCGTGAACCGTGACTTCTTTATGGGAACTTCCTGGCTCAAACATGCTAGAAAGTTCTACTTCTGCGGTGTTCGCGTTACGGGGGGCTCGCGGAGGATTTTCTGCGCCGGATATCGAAAAATAATGTGATTAAAAATAAAACGACCCCAGAGATTCCGAAAATATATTTAATAACCTCATTGGACCAAAACACATAACTCAAGAAAATAAACATGCTGGCAACACCGTACAGCTTGACGTATCTAGACTCACGTTGATTGTTCTTCATTTCTAAAATCCTCTTTACCGACCTGTTGAGTGGCGTTAACCTGCTGAACGTTGGCGGTAGCCAGCTAAGATACTCTGATTTACTCAGCTTCGCTTCGCGTTCATTTACAAGTCTAGCGTGGACGCGGTGATTAAGACCTTCTTTTGGCTTGCGAGAGTCAGTATAAAAAGCCAACCAAAAGGGCAGGATCCTTGATGAAATAGCGAGTTCAATTACAATCAAGGACCCAGCCGCTCATGCATGGCATTATCAACTATGAACAGAAGAAATCACCAGCAATCGCACCTAACGAACCCCCAAAAGTAACAATTGTTCCCGCCATGCCGATGCCTACCCCGTCAGTTAGAATGGCTGCACCTCCAGCAGCGATTGCGCCAACGCCACCACCTGCAAGGCCAAACATGCCAACACATGAGTCCCACGAGCCACCTGTCACTGCTTTAATTTCTTCGAATGTCAGAGTTTTCATGGATGATCTCCTTGGTGAGTTGAAAGTCAAGAGCAAAGATGGGAGCCTGCTTCTTGCCCGATCCAGGAACCAAGCGAAAAGGATCCCATTCCAACAGCGATCGCCCCGGGACCTGTTTCTGACGTGAGCGCGCCGCCCACTGCAGCAAAGACGTCGCCTGTGTAAAGAGACACTAGGCCCACGCAAACACCATAGCCCGTTACTCCGCCAGTTACACTCTTAATCTCGGCAAAACTAATCTCTCTCATCGCACGATTCTCCTGTTAAGTTGCATTACTAGGTTTCAAAGACGTCGTTGGTGCGTCAGAAGCATGCTCACCCTGAACTTGTCGGGCAGCTACGAAGCCCGACGCAAATCCGAAAATCAGCCATTCTGGAGACGGCTCTTGCAACGTTTGTTCACGACAGGCCAGCCTTCAAATAAAATTAGATCGTACGCATGTCACTCACTCCCAGACAAGTCGGCAATTTGCACCGTGCCGACATCGGCGTTAAGACTCAACTGGTCACTTCTCACACTATTGATGACTCGTATAGCTGAATGCAGAATGGGAGCAGGAGCTCTGTCGGCGCAGTACATCAAGCGCAGCTTCAATAATGCCCAATAGCGGGCGCATACATCTCACTTACTTGTTTGTTGTCCTGAAAGTTGACGGAATGCGCCAGCATATGCGATTCGCGTGAGAGCTAAGCCGCAAGCATCGATTCCACGGAATTTAATAATCTGCCCGTCATCTTGTAATAATACTAGTGTGGGCACATTTTTAACGCCATATACTTGCCCGAGGTGCTCATCGCTGTTCGCCAAGAGTATTGCCTCACCAAATTTCGCTCTTTCAGAAAGGCCATAACCGTAAACTGATAGATAGATATGAACATGTTTTGCATATAGTTTTGAAAATTCTTCGATATATTTTAAAAAAGATATACACACCGTACAGTGAGCTGAAAGGAATACAACAGCGGCTGGACGCTCAATTTCGGATGCATCTGTAGGTGACTTGAGCATTTTCTTGAGCGCATAGCGCGAACCATATAGCATCTTCTTTTGCACCGCTGACGATACAAAAAATATCGATGTTCCGAGTATGCCAATTAGCGCGATGGCAAGTGACTCGCTGGCAATGTGCTTAAAAAGAGAACTTGTTGTGTATAACCCGCTAACAATCAGCGCCAGCGCAATTGAGATGTTTCTTGCGTCCAAACCAGAATTCATAGATGCCAAGCCAAAGCATGGACAACCTTCGGACTTTTTAAAGATAATTTTTGAAGCCAAAGATAGACCGACTGCTGATGCTATCAATATGACTGGAATCAACCCATGCTCGCCCCCCAAAAAAACAGCTATGCCGCATGCAGCCAATTCGAAGGCCAAAATCAAGGTGTAAACAATTTTTGCGGAAAGGACACTACCCTTGGTCAAGTTCTGGCAGATCCATTCGATTACTTGTCTCGCATCTAGTACTTTAGTTGCTATTGATATAATAAAGAATTGCGCGACAACATACGCTTCGATGAATAACCAAATGTTATTTACGATCAATTTTGCATACTCCTGAATTACGCTAGCAGGTCCGACCCATACTGCGTTTTATTTCGTGATGTTTGCTGATTGTTTCACAGAATTAGATCGCGCTTCAGAGAATACTTGTCCTTTATCAAAAACGATAATAAGATCAGCTCCAGCGATCGTTTCCGGGCGATGTGCGATCACCAGCCGGGTCAATTTCATTCGTTGAATGACCATATTGACTTCTCGCTCATTGGCGACGTCGAGGTGACTGGTCGCCTCGTCCAGAACTAGAAGCTGGGGCCGGCGGTACAAGGCGCGCGCCAGCAGCACACGCTGCTTCTGCCCGCCGGACAGGCTCGAGCCCATGTCACCGACCAAGCTCTGGTAGCCCATCGGCATGGCCACGATCTCGTCGTGGATGTGGGCGAGCCGGGCCGCGGCCTCGACCTTGAGCGGAGTCGAGTCAGAATCGAAGAAGGCGATATTGTCGGCGATCGATCCAGCAAAGAGCTGGTCGTCCTGCATCACGGCGGCGACCGTACTGCGGTAACGTGCCAGACCCAGCTTGCGGATATCGATGCCGCCGAACAGGATCTGACCTTCGGTCGGTTCCAGCAGGCCCAACACCAGCTTGGCCAGGGTGGTTTTGCCGCAACCGGAGGGCCCGGTGATGGCCACGCACTCGCCCGCTTCGATCCTGAGATTGCAGTCCTTGAGGACCCAGGGTTCGCCCTCGGCATAGCGGAAGCCGAGGTTTTTCACCTCCACGCAGGCAGTGGGCAACGGGCCGGCGTAACCGGCTTCGAGGTTGGTTTCGGCCGGTGTCAAAGCGATATCGGCCACGCGCTCGGCATGCAGGCCCAGCATGCGGAAGTCGTTCCATTTGTCGATCAGGCCCGCTGCCCGATTGGTGAACTGGTCCGCATACGCCGCAAAGGCGATCAGCATGCCGGCGCTGAACTCGCCTTTCAGCACCATCAGCGCGGCCAGCCAGATGATCGCCACCCGCTCAATGCCGAAGATCAGGCTGTGACTCGCTTGATAGGCGATATCCAAGCGCTGGATCGCGATCTCGCGGTTGGTGGTCTCGACCAGGGCGTTCGCGTAGCGTCCGCGCCGATGCTCCTGTTGGTTGGCCAGCTTCAG
>JAKALI010000239.1 GCA_021813195.1 Pseudomonadota bacterium | reverse complement strand
GCGCTGCTTATCGAGGCGCAAGCAAGAACGAGAGCGGCGAGATCGTCCGCGAAGAAGAGTTCTGCTGGCGCGATCCGTCGATTTATCTGAATGACGAGTTTCTTGCCCGCTGCAACGGGCTGCCGGTTATCTGGGACCATCCGCCTAACCGCCCGATGCTCAACGGCGAAGAGTTCGTCCGGCGCACCATTGGCACGGTCATGCTGCCCTATATCAAGGGCGAGGATGTCTGGGCGGTTGCGAAGGTCTATGACGAAGAAGCCGCGAATGCCTTGGAGACAAAGCAGTTTTCAACGTCTCCCGGCGTCGTATTTGATAACGCTGATCCTATCGAAATGAAGGATGGGACACGTTTGCTGATCGAGGATAAGCCCGCGCTCCTGGATCACATCGCCGTTTGCAGCGCGGGTGTATGGGATAAGGGCGGCGAGCCGTCCGGCATTCAAAACGATCTTATTTCAACAGAGGAGCCCATCGGCATGGCCGAGATGGAAATGGCGGAAGCCGATAAGGCCCGCACTGATATGGACAGCAAGCTCGACGCGATCATGGACAGTCTCAAGAAGGCGCATGACCGCATGGACGCTATGGAGCATGGCCGCGAGGATCGCCACCGCAAGGACGCTGCGGACAAGGGCGAGACCGAGGCGCACGCCGAGCGCGAGGACGCCAAGCGTCACGACGCGGACGAGGAAGAGAAGCCCGAGGGAGAGGCCAAGAAGGATCGCAAGGACGCCGACTGCGCCATGGACCGCAAGGACACCAAGGGCCGCAAGGACGAGTCCTTCGAGGAATGGGCCAAGGAAGAGAAAGAAGAGCCGGAACACAAGAAGGACCGCAAGGACCGCGCTCGCAAGGACGAGAATGCGTTGCAGCGCGAGGCTGCGAAGGAGACGAAGATGCTGGAACGCGACGATTCGCGCCACGATGCACTCGTGGCGGAGAACACCGCGATGAAAGAGCGCCTTGCGATGCTTGAGGCGCGCATGAAGCCGGTGACGGCCGAGGATCGCGACGCCATTGCTCGCGCCCAGATGCGGGCCGACAGCATTGCTGGTCTGTTCGGCCAGCGCGCTTCGCCGCCGATCCCCGGCGAGACGCCGCTTGATTATCGTCGCCGCTTGGCAGGCGATTACAAGCAGCACAGCGCGATGTTCAAGGACAAGTCACTCGCCAACTTTGATGCGGACATGCTCGGTTTTGCCGAGGAGCGCATCTACGCCGACGCAGCGACTGCGGCGCGGTCTCCTGGCCGCGCGGCCAATGGCACGCTCATTCCGATCCGCACCATCGACGAGGCCGGCCGCACGATTACGAGCTGGACCGGCGACAATGCGGCATGGATGAGCCTGTTCATGACGCCGGGCCGCGTGGGCAAGATCGTCGATCCCCGCAATCGCAACGTCGCGTAAGAGCGCATTTCAACCATAACCGCCGCAACTCTGCCGGGCGCAACTCGGCAGAAGCGGCGGATTTTTATTGGAGCCTGATATGTCCGGCAACATTTCTTTCAACCCTTACGCGACGACTACTCCGCAGAACACGTTTCTGCTTGAAACCCAGGGTTATATCCAGGGCGTCGCATACGACGATTCGAGCGCCTACCAGTGGCTTGCTGGTGGCGTGCTCGCCTCGACCGAAACCCTCCCCATGTGGGGCGGCGTTCCCATTGAGGAGCTTGTCAATCTCCCCGGCACCAATGCCGATAGCCTTGGCGGCAACGTGAAGCGTTCCGCGTCGCAGGCGACTGTGACGGGTTGGAGTGTCTTCAATCAGGCCGCGCACATGGTGATTACGCCCGGCAATACGGTGCCGCTGGCGTCGGTCAACAATGGCGTGCAGTTCTTCCGCCTGGGCACCAACCAGCGCATCGCGGTGCAGGCCGATCCGGCGCTGGCCGCCGGCGTGAGTGGTGATTCAGTTTCGGCGGCGGCGCTGTATTGGGATGTCACCAACTACCGTGTGACGCTGACGACAAGCGGCGGCAACTTCGCGCTGCCGACCAGCACGCGGCTGCTTTCTATCAACTCGAACAGCAAGATTGTTTCCTACAACTCGGGCACGGGCGCCGTCACTTGGACCAGTGGCTCGGCGGCTATCATCCTGATCTGATTATCATCAACTCCGCGTCTCGCTGACGCGCTCAAACATTGGAGCGATAGATGCCCGTTATTTTCCCCACACAGGCGAAGGTCACGCCGAGCTTTTCGGAGCCGGACCTGATCGTCTCTTATAGCCAGGCTTCCGGTGCGTTTGCTGCCCTTGCGGGCGGCAAGCCTCGCGTCAAGATCGGTCCCGAGGACATGGCGGTTTATGTGAACCGCCTTGACCTTCGCACCGAGGTCGCGGCCGGCCAGTCTCCCTTCAATCTGCTGCCGAGCGCTTCGCTTGAGGTCAACTACGAGACGACCCCGACCTATCTGATTGCGACGCGCGCGATCTGGAACCATCACGACACAGCGCGTGGTGGCGAGCTTGCTATTGGCGTTCCCGGCGCGCTGGACCTTGCCGCCTTCCAGGGCATCTTCCAGCAGATGCGTTCGGCGCTGCTCTACGGCTTCACGCCAACCAATGGCGAAGGCTTGCTGAACACGGCCGGCGCTACCACGGTGCCGCTGCCGGCCGATCCTTATGGCCACACGACCGTTACGACCTACGACAACGGCTCGATGGCGCTCTTCCTTCTGGCGCAGATCGTGAACCTGAAGTCTGGCATGTATCAGTCGGGCGGCCAGATCAAGAACGAGGTTGTGGTGATTTCTCCGCAGCGCGAGTTCCTGGCGTTCGCCAACGCGAACATCGTGCAGGTGACGAGTTACCAGCGCCCCGGCGCCGGCACTTCGACCGTTGCGGACGTGGTGAAGGGCACCCTCAAGGAGAGCGGCGACAGCTTCGAGTGGTATTTCGACGATACCCTCATCGGCCAGGGCGCGGGCGGAACGGATGTTGTCATCTTGACCATCCCCGAGATCGAGGCGCCTTCCGTGCCGATGCTGAATACCAACATCTTCGGCTCCGACATGACGCCGCAGATGCAGGCCGTAAATCTTCAGTATGCCGACATGGCGGCGCCGCTGAAGATTCCGACCCCGATCCCGGACGGCGCGATCACTCAGCGCTATGAGCAGCGCATTACCAGCGGGTGGACAGTGCGTCCGCAGGGTCTCTACCTTCTCAACATGCTTTATAGCTAATAACGGAGGTTTTGTGACTCTCAATATCTCGAATCCGACGCTTCAGGATTGGACGGTCACTTATCGGCTTGGACCGCCCAATTCTGAAGAGGCGAAGACGCTTCGGCAGGTGACGTTGCGCCGTGGGCAACAGATCGACTTGTATCTGGATGAGGTCCACAAGGCGCAACTGATCAAGCATCTCGAAACCTATGGGGCGCGCGATGCTGCCGAGGTTCATGCGCGGCTTGTCGGGTTTTCCGGCCTGATCTACCGCGACAAGGGCATCATCGAGCGCGAGGAAATCGAGATGGCCCATGAGTCCGATCTGGATACGCGGCAGGAGCGCAGCGTAAAGCAGGCGACGCGCAGTGCGTTGGGGTTTGATCGGGCGGCGCGTCAGCCGAACAAGGCGCGGCCTGGCGCGCGCATCACGGAAACGACGGTGGAGCAGGAGTTGCCGCGCGGCACGCGGCCGACGGGAGAAGAGGTCAAGTTTCAGTTGACCGTCGATCCTGAAGGTCGCTCGGACGTGCCGTTGCCGGTCTAATAGCCAATGTCAGGCGCGTGGAGTAATCCGACCAGCCCGAACTTGCCGGATTTCTGGCTGTTCGTGGAAAACTTTATGGGCATCCCGGACATCAATCTCCCGCGCCCGATTGGCTCGCCTGCGGTGCCGGTTTTGACCGCAGGAAGCGCCGGTTCGCTGCCGACTGAGACGGTCTATGTCAAGATCACGTATGTCTCGCAGTATGGCGAAACCACGCCATCAACGGAGGCGTCCGTCGCTGTGACTGGACCGACAGGCAGCGTTTCGGTGGCGTCTCCTGCTACGCAGCCGGACGCGACGGGGTGGAATGTCTATGCGGCCGACGCGACGGGCGCCGAGGTATTGCAGAATAGTTCGCCCCTCACGATTGGCTCGCCATACGTGATCACGACGTTGGCGACCGGCACAGCATCGCCGCCGACAACTGATACCAGCGGCTCAGTGTGGGTAGCGTATGCCTTCAATCAGGCATTGGCGCTTACGGTGAATGTCTCGACTATCACGCCGATTATGTATGTGCTGGCAGTCTATAATGGCGCCGGGCACATTCTGCTTACGATTGCGCCGGATCAAGCGGGCCTGACCTATTTCCAGACCGCCCGCACCGACATGAAACTGTTGCAGCCGCAGATCGGCATTATCACTTCGTCCGCCGATGAGGGCACCAGCAACTCGTTCGCAGTCGGGGATGGCATGCGGAATATGACCATGACCGATCTGGATTTCTATCGGTCGCCGTATGGCCGTTCTTGGCTGCAATACACACAGGATTTTGGGGCGATCTTCGGGTTGACATGAAACTCGTCATGGGCGTCGTAAATCTGGCTTACAGCGACGCCAACAGCGGCGGGGCCGCTACGACGGGCGAGGTGGCGCAAATACTCGAAGATAAATATCATATCATGGAAACGTTCCTCGTTACGCGCGAGGAAAAGATCGCCGAGTGGCTGGCGGACGGATTGGCGGACGAGATCGCCGATGTAGTTTCCGGCAAGCGGCCCAGCCGCGATCCACTCAAGGGGGCGATGAAACAAATCGAGGCGGAGTTTCGTGCCTTCCTTGATGCGAACGAGATGGTGCACCTTGTGGCGGGACTATCCGAAGGCGAGAGCGCGGCGTTCGATTGGTCGCGAACTTTCAACAGTGCCGCCAACCGCGGCGTGTCGCATCGTTTCAAGGATGTGAATAACCGCGCGCTCAAAGGCGGCAAACTGCTGTCGGCTGCGAAGGCTGGGAAACTCGGAAGCCGCGTCAAAACCAAGCGGCGCGGTCCTCGTCCGGCCTTCATAGACACAGGCTTGTATCAGGCATCTTTCACCGCATGGATTGAGGCGCCACCTAAAGAGGTCTAATCGCAATGGCGTCCGTCAATGAGGCACAAGGGCAGCAATCCGCGCTAACGGCGGCGCTGCAACAGGGCCTTGACGCGATTGATCGCAGTCAGGTCGTTGTCTTTCGGCAATATGCCAAGATGGTGCTTTCATCCGATGGCACAGTCTTCTGGTCCGCGACGGGGGTGACGCTGACTGCCAGCGGGTCGCTGCACTACGCTACGGATCGTCATCAGGACGAAGACCAGACCATCGGCGTCAACTTGGTCATCTTCACGTCCGAGGTCGAAGTTACAGACTTCAATGCGATCGCGCCGACGATCTTGTGGGTGGGAACGCAAGAGAGCGATGATCCGAATGCGCCGCTGCAAGTGGTGTTTTCGCGACGATCCAACTATTTCCAGCAAGCCAACATCTGGCATTACGTTGGGGATGCGGTCTATCCGGCGCTTCAAGCGCAGCTAATCACGTCGCCGAACGATCTGCCGGCGGGTCCGATTGTCTCTAATAGCCTGCCGATCTGGCTTTCGCAGAATAGCTTCGCGCCGGTCTATCCATCGTTCCTTGTGCCTGACAACGTGGTGCCGCCGTATATCGTCGCTCATATCGAGCCGACTGAGACGCGGGCGCTTCAGGCGTTCCCGACTTACACATGGCCGGGCGTGACAGTTCCAAATAGCGGCGCTTCGCCGATGCACGATCTGCCATCGGAGCAGTTGGCATCCGATTTAGTGAGGCTGACGCTCTATGGGTTCAGCAACCAAACGGCGATTCAGTATTTCGCCAGTCTGATTGACTACAGCTACAACACCGATGCTTTCGGCTTTATGAACTCGCCGGCTATCCAAGATGACAAGAGGATGCAGGTCGAGATTGCGGCCATCGCGCAGAAAAAAACCATTGAGATTTTGGCTTCGTATTACCAATCGACTGCCGATGCGGTGGCGCGTCGGCTGATCTTGTCGGCCTCCGTCACCACCACCGTTTCGCAGTTTACATCCTAGCAGGAGCCACTTTCATGCCCCAGACCCCTTATGCGCCGTCGAATGTCAATCTCGGCGCGCTGGTTACACTTTCGGCTGCCGCGACCGGCACCAACTCCGTTGTGCAGCTCAATAACTTTTATCGCGGCGTGCTGGTTGGCGTGAATGTGACCGCCATCACTGGCACCACCCCGACGCTCACCGTTACGGTCGAGGGCGTGGACCCTGTGACCAACACGGCGACCTTCACGGTGCTGGCTTCCGCGTCGATCACCACGACCGGCTATACCACGCTCACGGTGTATCCTGGCATTGCGGTGACGGCGAACGAGACAGCTTCGACCGTGCTGCCGTATAACTGGAAGATCGTGACGGCGATTGGCGGCACTACGCCGGCTGTCACCGCTACGGTCACTGCCGTCGCGCTCGTCTGAGGTGCGGCAATGGCCGCTATTCCTTATCCGAACGCGCCGACGCCATATGGCAGTTTCACGTGGCTCGACATCAGCGCCGCGACCGTGGTCAAGGCCACGAGCGGCG
>JAKALI010000238.1 GCA_021813195.1 Pseudomonadota bacterium | reverse complement strand
GAATAGAAATTGTTGCGGACTTATGGGCGGAATGGAATTACGCCCATGGGTGCCAGAACCACAGACTTGCAATCGCTTGAGCTGCAATGGACGTTCGTGGGACGTCTGGTTGCCCTCAAAATTGCTGTCCCGCAGGCATTGCGACCCCACGAACAATCAATTAAACAGCGCCAAGCATTCCGGTGTGGATCGCCAAATTCAACGGTATCCTAATGCGGCGTGTTCGGGCGTTCCGCGACCCGCGATCCAGAACCTGGGCGACGCCGCGACAGGCTCATACAGCGCCACAATCGGTGTTTGCTGCCGTAGCTCAGTGGTAGAGCACTCCCTTGGTAAGGGAGAGGTCGGTAGTTCAATCCTACTCGGCAGCACCAGTCGATCCGATTTGGGCCCGTTGCGCGGCAACTACGTTCGGCGCACTTTGTGCTAGGGGCCGGTCGGTACGCTGACAGCCACGATCGGTCCCATGTCCTCGCCGGGGTCGTTGCGGTTCAAGTCGCGCGCAAACAGGCGCGAAATCGAGCCGTCGAGATAGAGCGCGTTCGGCGTCTTGAGAACGTCGCGAAACAGAGTCCCGAACTCATGGAATGTGACGGGACCTGCGCTGATGGCGAACACGATCTGTTGACCATCGGCCGACACCCCAACACCGTTGCGAATGTTGCGCGAGGACGCATCGACAAGAAAGCGTGGGTGCAAGGCGCCGTCGATGACGAGCATGGGACCCGACTGCGTTGCGTGGCGGGGTGTAATACCACTTGTGCGGAAGCGCTCCGTCTCCATTACGCCCGCCGTTCCATCCGCACGGACAAAGAAGACGCCGTTAGGTTTGAGATAGAAGTTTCCAACCCACGTTGAGCGGTTGAGCGGGGCAATTTCCTTTCCGTTGATCGTGAGCAGTCCGACCGGCAATCGGTCGGCGTGATACATGCCGGCATTCATAGCGAAGACGAGCGTGCGGCCGGACGCGGAAAGGCTGGCTTCCAAGCGCTCGAAGGTGCGATAGATCGCGCCGTCTGTGCCCCGATGATGAAGCATAATGTGATCGGTCGCGGCATGGAAGCGACAAACGATATGCGTCTGGCCTGCGTGGACGACCGGCGCACAGGGTGTCTGGACTTCACGGGCATGGGTAGGGGCAAGCGCAGCCAGAAGCGCAATTGCGCTGACGATCCCGACGCTGGTCAGCCCCAGGGGGCACCTCATGGAAGCTTCGCCAAGACGCGATTGAGACGGCTGCGCACGTCATAGGCGATTTCGGTCAACTTAGGGTTTCCGATCGCCTCCATGGCGGCAGCGGGGTCCATCGCAGACACCTCGATTGAACCATCGGTTCGTTCTTGAACAACGACGTTGCACGGCAACAGCACGCCGACTTTGTTTTCGGCTTGAAGGGCTTTGTGCGCCAATTGGGGATTGCACGCACCCAAGATCATGTAGCGCGGCACATCGACGTCGAGTTTCTTCTTCAGCGTGGCTTGAACGTCGATTTCCGTGAGCACGCCGAAGCCCTCATCCTTGAGGGCCGCAATCACGGCTGTGATCGCCTCCTCATAGGTCCCTGGTACGATTTTGGTCAGATAATAGGTCATGTAGAGACAACTCCGCCCATCGCGCCTGTCGGGTTTGTCGCGTCAGCCCCTGGGGTGCAGCGGCTGCTCTTTAATTCGCAACCGGCTGCTTACTGGCCGACAGCAGCCGCTCAAACGCGCGCTTGGTCCGATCGAGAGCGCTGCGATCCTTCATCGACCAGTGCCAAAAGTGATGGCTGAGGTAGAGCCCGTACAACTCGAAGATCATTTGCTCGGCATCGACGTCGGAGGCCAATTCGCCGGCACTTTTGGCATCTTCGATGGCTGTGCGCAGCGTTGCTGACCATTGGGCGCGGAACACGTCCAGTTGATCGCGCACCGGCTGCGGCAGGGCATCCCCCTCAGCACTGGCGTGGACGAATGGGCAGCCCCCTTTGAGGCGAGGGGCACGTGACCACATTAGCCAGCGCTGGACGAGTTCCCGCAACCGTGGCTCGCCCGCTGGCACACCCGCGCTCGCCTCAACGACGTCGGCCACGAACAGACTGGCGGCCATTTCGATGACGCCAAGTTGGAGAGCGTCCTTGTCGGGAAAGTGCGCGAGTAATGAGGAACGAGCAAGTCCCAGATCCCGCGCCAAATCGCTCATGGACAGTGCCGATAAGCCGTGAGCACTGGCTCGTCCAAAGCTATGCGCAAGGACCCGATCCCGCACGATGTCCATCGCTGTCATATCCCGACGTTCCTCCCGGATTGCGGTGCGGCTCGAACCAGTTGGCGCAAGTCCCGCACATGGCTCACGTCTCGTTGTGGTGTTGCCGGCGAGCAGTCCGGACTGATGACCACCATCGACTCAGTCAGCATGAACCTTAATCATGCCGATCGGGCAGCAATTCGGCAGCGACCATCGATAGCACAGGCCAACCGGCGCCGCGTAGGGAAGGCGACAGGCGGTGCGAGGGGAAGCCTCTCGCCCATTGCCCACTCCCTACGCGCCCCCGCGTCACCCCCGTCGATGAGGGGCCCCCGCTGCCGAGCGACCGGCGCGCGCTCTCCTTGCGCGCCGGACACGCCGAAGACAAAAGCGGCAAACTTGGGAGGCAGTGCGGCGGAATCTTGCCGGAGCAGCTATGATCAGTCAGGTGTTGCCGCAGAGCCGCGTTCGGCATGTGTGAGCAGAAGAAGTTGATGCGGAGTGACGTCATGCGGCCTGGGCATCTTTGGCGAGACGGATCCACCGACTTATCGCTTCGACGTCAGGTGTATCGCCGTCCCGCAGGATACGCGCCCCCTCGTTCGTGGCCGCAAACGCGAGGAGGCGCGCGGCCAGGGATTGAGGCTCGGCGGCGCTGAGTTCGTTGGCATTGCCCAGTCCAGCACCAACGAGGAGTTGTGCATGTGTTCCGCGCAAACCCGGCACGCTCAGGACGAGGCGGGCTTGGTTCTGCCAGTCCGAAATGACGCGTGGTGTGATCCGGCGGTCGGCCAGTGCGTGCGACAATTCCTCAGCATTAGTCGCCAGAAGGTCGGCGACGGTGAGGATGCCTACCGCAGCGAGACGCTCGGCCATGCGGGGGCCAATCGAGGGTGCAGCTTCCACCGGATCGGTTGCAGCGAGATAGACGCGTGGCTTGCGATCAAGCTGCGACAGGCTCCTTAACGGTGCGGCTGCCGGCGTAGACGTCGGCGCATCGGGGAGGGCGTCATCGTGCGCGGCCGTAGCCGGCTCGGGGCGTCGCATCTCCGCCGACGCGGAGCGTGCTGGCGCGTCCGACGTTGCGGCAAGGGGTGCGGTTGTTGCGGCGCGCGGGACAGACGGGAGGACCGATCCCGGCAGCGGAGCAGCCGCAAGCGCGTCCGGCGGATGTTTGGCGAGCCGCTGAGCATTGCGACGGGCAGGTCTCGTGGCGCTTTCTGCAACGGCCCGCGCGCGCGCGGCTTCGGCGGCCTGCCGGCGCGGCGCGGCGACTTCACGTTCGAAAAGATCGCGCACCATTTTGTCGTCTGCAGGCAAGTTGTTTTCAACCCGCCCATGCGCCATCAATTCATCGTACATGGCTTCGACCTGACGGCGCGTTGCTGCATCGTCGATTTTCTTTATCACCCACTTGAGGGGGATCTGGAGCGCTGCGAGCACAGTATCCAAAGCGAGATCCACCTCCGGCGGCGCAACGTCGGCCTCAGCGAACAGACGGCTTAAAACCACACCATGCGTGCGCGCGGCGTAGTGGAGAAGGTCGGCAACGAGGCGTCGAGCAATCGCGTCGAGGCCGGCGGGCGGGTCCACGACGCCCTTGTGGATATCGTAGTGGGCGATCAGTTTCTCGTAATCGGCGTTGGAATGCTCTGCGCCAGCGCATACCAGGGCTTTGAGCCAATCGCGGCTCTCCAGAACGGGGATCGGCTTCGGGTTCGCGCGAGCTTGGGCCCCGCGATAGAGCGCGTCATAGGAACGGTTGATGCTCCACTCCACAGCGCGGTGGATGTTGTTCTCTGCCTCCGACTGGGCCGTGTGGAACGGATGGATGGGATCGGTTATGTAGTGGCTCAGCACGCCCGCGGCATAGACCGCGCGCTCAAAGTCGCGCTCACGCAGGGCCTCGAGCGTGTGCTGATACCAATTGGCCGCTTTGTCCGCCGCGCCGCCCCAATAACCGTCGCGCACATGCAGGACATGATTGTTAAAGTCCTTGAATTCGGTATCCGGCGCTTTCGACCCTGCGAGATAAACGCTCGCATATTTGAGAAATAGCCGCTGCCAACCCTCGCTGTTTGGCCCCTCCAGATGCCGCAACGCGTCGAGCGCGAGCTTGTGATGTGTGCCGTTGGCGTGCGCGGCATAGACGATTGTAAAGAGCAGTGACATCGCGTCGGCCCCCTGCCCCCCAGCACTGCGCTGGCGGGCTGGCCAGAACCTACTGCGAGTCGCGCTCGGGCATGAAACCGTCCCAGTCCGGAACGGCGCTCAGAATTCGGGCATGGAGGCGCGGTTGACGAAACCACCTCCTGAGACAGCGGCGCCGACACCCCAGCCTGCGCCGCGCGCGCGCACATCCAAAACGCGCACGTTGGTCCGCTTGCGCTCGGCAGCTCTGATCATCTGCCGCAACCGGGGCTGGATTTCGGTGCGCCAGCGCGTGCCGTTGAAAACGCCGTAGTGACCGACGCCCGGCTGAACGTAGTGGAAATGATCCTCAGCTGGCACATTCATGCACAGCGCGTGGGCGGCTTCGGTTTGTCCCAGCCCGCAGATGTCGTCGCGCTCACCTTCGATCGTAATGATCGACGTATTGCGGATCGCCGAGCAATCGACCCGCTCGCCGCGATGCATCATCACGCCGTCGGGCAGGGCATGTCGCTGAAAGACGGTCTCGACGGTCTGGAGATAAAATTCTGCCGTCAAGTCCATCACCGCAAGATATTCTTCATAGAACTCCTGGTGCTGCTTAACGCTGTCGCAGTCGCCCTTGATGAGATTGTTATAGAGATCGACGTGCGCATTCATGTGCCGTTCGAGGTTCATCGTCATGAACCCAGTCAATTGCATAAAGCCTGGATACACCCGCCGCATGGCGCCAGCGTGCGGCAGCGGCACGAATGTAATGACGTTGTTCTCAAACCATTCGATCGATCGCTTGCGGGCCAGTTCGTTGACAGCGGTGGGATTGCGGCGCGTATCGATCGGTCCACCCATCATGGTCAGCGAGGCAGGCTGACACGGATCTTCGCGCGATGCCATGACGGCAGTTGCCGCCAAAGCTGGAACAGCGGGCTGACAGACGGCCACGACGTGCGTCGAGGGACCGAGCACTTGCACGAACTCGATCAGGTAGTCGATGAAATCATCAAGATCGAAGCGGCCCTCGAACATTGGCACTTCGCGCGCATCGGCCCAATCCGTGATGTAGACGTCGTGCTCTTCCAGCATTGCGGCGACTGTCCCACGCAAAAGTGTTGCGTAGTGGCCGGACATCGGCGCAACCATAAGAACCTTTGGATCGGTCGCAGGTGCCGTCTCGGGCAGGTGCCGCTTGAAATGGATGAGGTTGCAAAACGGTTTGGCGACAATGATTTCTTCCGTGATCGGCACCGTCAAGCCATGCGATCTCGTGTGCGTAATGCCGAAGGATGGCTTGCCATAACGCCGCGTGACATTCTCGAATACTTCGCAGGCCGCGGATATGGCGCGATTGACCGGCGTTACGGAGAAGGGATTGAACGGACTTTCGACACTAAAGCGCAACGCCTCGGCCCCGAATCGCAATGGTCCGACGATCGCATGAGCCATTTCGTAGGCGTAGTAGTGCATGGTATGAGCCCCCCGATCCCAGATCTTGGCGCCTGCCGCATGTGCGGTGCGTCAACCCCCGAGTCGGTATGGTGGGGGCAATGCGACAGATTCACAAGACTAAACATTACCTAGGGCGTTTGACCAGTTGATATTGCGGTGCGGTAAATACTGGCTTTCCACGCAAGCGGGCGCTCAGGTTCAGCGGCCCTCCCGCCACCAGGCCAGAGTGACCAGCGCCAGGAGTGCGATGAGCGCGAGAAAGCCGGTAAAGAGGGGGTAGATCCGCACCCCGCGGGTCAGAAAAGCTTCCCGGTCCTTCAACGCCATCCATCCGGAACCGGAAAACACTTTTGCATTCACGAGCATGCTGACGCGGGGCACCGTCACCTCGGGAGCGGAATCCGTGGCGGCGCGCTTGGCTGCTCCTGTCCAGAAGACCCCGCCGCCGGAAGGTTCGGAGATGGGTTTGAGCAGCGTCTCGGTCGCCGTCACGTCGCTCATCTCTCGCGGGTCCTCCGAGCCCGCATGGACCACCGCCGACAATGGCCCATCGGGGCCCTCCATACGCGCTTTGTAGAGGCCTGGCAGCTTCACGTCGGCCGTCGCGCGCCAGATGCCGTCGCCGGCATGTTCGAGGGTGAGCTGGCTGGTGTCACCTGTTGGCGATTGGAGCGTGACCGGGCCAACAGTGTCCCCCATGGCATGGCGCTCGATGGTCACTTTCAAACCCTGCGATGACGCGATGAGCCGCTCTTCCTCGAGATCGGGCTCTTT
>JAKALI010000237.1 GCA_021813195.1 Pseudomonadota bacterium | reverse complement strand
TTAGGAAGTCCTTAACGAAAACAGTGACAATCTTAATCTACTTTATTGTCCTGCGATATCGATTTGAATGGACATTCAATTAAAGGCTTTGCTCACGGCATTAACTTAGCTTCCAAGCGGGGATTCCCCGTTTTTGGTCTTTGCTGCCTCCCTCATTCGGTTTGCGGGGGTCTTTTGTGGCGGAGGCCCGGCGGGGTGTCGCAACCATTTGACCTTCCAATGGGTCATCAGAAGCGAGTCTTGCGCACATGCAACAAACCGCCGTTTCGCCAGATACCGCGCCAAATCAGCTCAACCTGAAAGATTGGGATGAAGCTGCCGGCGCGCGCAATGCTTCCACGCAGACACAGTTCATCAGCTTTGCGATCGGCGACGATCAGTACGGCGTCGATATTATGGCGGTGCGCGAAATCAAAGGTTGGACGGATATCACACATCTTCCGAAGCAGCCCGACTATGTGCGCGGTGTCCTCAACCTGCGTGGCGCTATTGTTCCAATCGTGGACCTGCGCTGCCGCTTTGGCCAAGGACTGACGGAGACCACGCCGTTGCACATCGTGATCATCGTGCAGATTGGTCGGCGCCAAGTTGGGCTCATCGGTGATCGGGTGCTCGATATCGTGTCGGTCGACGTCGCTCAAATTCAGAAGGTTCCGCGCACGGCGCAGGGTGCGACCACAGACTTTCTCTCCGGGCTCGTGACACATGACAATACGATGATCGCGCTCATCGATCTGCCAAATCTTTTGTCTGACCGTGACGCACGTAGCGAGTAATAACCGGACAGCATCCTACCGACCGGAAATTCCGATCGGGTCCGCTTCGTCGCAAATATCCGCCGCGTGAAAGAAATACAATGTCTTGGGGCAGCCACCTCTTTCTGCAAACGTCCATTCAAGAGGGCGCGGCTTCTCCGTTCACGTCGAACACCGGAACGTCCGAACGAGCTTCTGATGCGTGCATGCCGATGGAAACAGTGCGGCGTCGACAATTCAGCAGATCAAACCAGACGCCCGCGTGCCAATCGTCCCACTTTCTGACCGCGGGTAACCGCACCCACGAACCGGCTACGGACTTTCATCCGGGCCATCACCAAGACCAGTGCAGCCAATCCGGAAAAGAGATTGGCGTTTAACCATCAAACAAACCAAGCCGGCGTCACCGCAATGTCGATACTGAAAAGTCACTCCAAGAAGGCAAAGTCAAAAGCCAATCCCGCACGTCAGGGCTTTTTCTCCAAGCTATTTTCTAACCGGAAGATTTCAACAAAGATCGCAACGGGCTTCTCCGCCATCCTTGCGATCATGGTGGTGATTTCGGGAGTGGCTTATTACGAGTTCGGTGCCGTTGCTCATCAATTCAAATATTACGCAAACGTGGTGCATACCAACGCCGCGATTGATGAGATCGACCGCCAATTTCTAAGCTTCCAGCGCTTCGTCGATTCCGGCTCGACAGACGCGGATCGCAGCGCTGCCGTTGCCGCCAAGGCGCGCGCCATCATTCAAGACCAACTTGCGACCGCAAAGAAAGACGCTGCGGATTCCACTCAACTCGCGGAAATAGAACAATTTGGCGACCGCTTGGACGGCTATTTCAAGGATTTCGATCGGCTCGTACCGATGCGGGTTGCTCACCTGAAACTGGTCAAAGAGGTGCTCGAGCCGTCCGGTCGGAAACTGCTCACTCAACTGCAACAGTTGCAGGTCAGTGCAGCGAGTCAGACGACCAGCGCCAGCACCAATGCCCCCTCCAATGCGCCCGCCGCCGCCGATGCCGGCGGTGCAAACAGCGCGAACGACGGATCGTTCATTCTGTTCGGCGAAGCCATCAGGATCAGCATGCAGCTTCGCCTTTATGTCGCCAGAGTCACCGTCAGGCACGACAAGGCGCTTATCGATACGGCCAAGCAAACCTTCTCGAATCTCAACCTGATCCTTGCGCAACTCGGATTGACGCCCGCAAACAAGAAGGGATTGGAGCAGGTTCAAGCGGCCAGCAAGGCCTTCAATGACACATTTTTTGAGGCCGCCAACCAATCAGCGGCGATCGACAAGCTTCTCAATCAGGACATGCACAATACCGCGCGCGATATCGGCGCCGCGGCCGAACAATTGAGAGCTAAATCCGCCGTCAACGAGCAGCGGACCCAGCGGGACGTCACCACTCTGATCGCGTGGGCGACCACAGCTATCCTGGCGTTGGCGATCGGCTGTTTGGCGCTTGGCGCCGCGTTCTCGTGGTTCATCGGGCGAGTCATTTCCAAGCCGGTGGTCGCGCTGGTGCCGCAGTTGAGAAAGCTGGCGGACGGCGACTTCAACATTTCGTTGCCGGGTCTCGGCCGCAAGGATGAGATCGGCGAAATCTCGGCGGCCGTCGAGATGGTGGTCGAGAAGGTCGGGACCACGATTAACAATATCAAGCTCGCGGCGACGGAAGTCACCAGCGCCTCGGCCGAGATTTCGACCAGTACGACCGACCTGTCTCAGCGCACCGAAGAACAGGCGGCGAGTCTGGAGGAAACTTCAGCTTCGATGGAGCAAATTTCTGCCACGGTGAAAAAGAACGCGGAGAATGCTCACCAGGCGCAAACATTCGCGAACGAGACCAACATGGTTGCGGAGCGCGGTGGTTCGGTGGTGGGCGCGGCAGTCAATGCGATGGCACGCATTGAGGAGTCCTCCCGCAAGATTTCCGACATCATCGGCGTCATCGATGAAATCGCGCGACAGACCAACCTGCTCGCGCTCAATGCAGCAGTGGAGGCGGCGCGTGCAGGCGAGGCTGGGCGCGGCTTCGCGGTGGTAGCTTCAGAGGTGCGCACTTTGGCGCAGCGTTCCTCGCAGGCGGCCAAGGACATCAAGGGCCTGATCGTCAACTCTGGCAACCAGGTCAAGGACGGCGTCGAACTCGTCAACAAGGCGGGTCAATCGCTCAATGAGATCGTGGCCTCGATTAAGAAGGTGACCGACATCGTCGCTGACATCGCCAACGCCAGCATGGAGCAGGCCACCGGACTTGAGCAGATCAACAAGGCGCTGGCGCAGATGGACGAGGTCACCCAGCAGAATTCGGCGCTCGTGGAAGAAAACGCAGCTACCGCGAAGACGCTTGAGCATCAAGCCAAATCCATGGACGAAAGGGTCGCCACATTCCGCCTGCGCGCCGCGGGAGGAGGGATGGCGGTCGAGGCGTTTACGCCGCAATTTGTCGCCGACACGCGGCCGATGTCGACCAAAACACCGCCGACCAGCGTGTCCGCGCCGTCGCGCTCATCGGGGAAGCCTGTCGCCAAACCGCAGCCTGTTGCAGCTGCCAAGCGGCTCGCGGCAGGCAGCGAGGCCGGTGGTCCGGTCGGGCGCATGCAGGCAGCAATCGCTGCTGCCGTCAATGACGATGTGGATTGGAAAGAGTTTTGAGGAGCGGGAGCGCGAATATGGTGCAGGCTTCCAGTGGCGCAGCAGCGGTTCTCGCTTCCAGCGAGCCGTTTGTCATTGAGCCTCAACGAGAGTTCGCCTTCTCCGACGCCGACTTTCGGAGCTTGGCGCAGCTTGCTTACGAGCACGCCGGAATCGTGCTGTCGGACAGCAAACGCAACCTCGTTTACAGTCGGCTGTCGCGCCGTCTGCGGGCTCTTGGTTTGACCTCGTTCCGGCAATATCGCGAGTATCTTGCGGAAAATCGTCCGGAGTTGGAAGGCTTTATCAACGCGATTTCGACCAATCTCACGAAGTTCTTCCGCGAGTCCCATCATTTCGATCATTTCAGGAGCTATGTTGTTCAGCCATTCGCGCAGACGGCGCAAGGAGCAGCGGGCCGCCGGTTTAGGGTATGGTCCGCCGGCTGTTCCACCGGCGAGGAGGCGTACACGATCGCGGTGGTTCTCAAGCGCGAGATACGCAACATCCAGTCGCACGATGTCCGGATTTTAGCGACCGATATCGACACCGACGTCCTCGCCAAGGGTGTGCGCGGCGAATATCCGCTGAATTCAATCGATGAGATTCCCAAGACTTATCGGGAGTATTTTTCGCGCGTGAATGCGGATCAGCGAAATCCGAGTGTCACTGCCGACGACGACATGAAGAAGCTCATCGTGTTCCGTCAGCTCAACCTATTGGAGCGGTGGCCGTTCACGGGAAACTTCGACGCCATCTTTTGCCGAAACGTCATGATCTATTTCGACATGAAGACAAAGGCGTCCCTGGTTGAGCGCTTTACACAGAAAATTAAGCCAGGTGGTTGGTTATATATCGGTCACTCTGAGTCGTTGATCGGTTCGCACCCTGGTCTCCGGCTGGTTGGTCGCACAGTCTATCGGAGGGAAGCGTGAGCGGCGCAAATGCACTGCGTCGGCCGGCCGATGCCGGAATCGACAACGGCGCCAACGTGTTCGCCACGCGGCGGTTTTTCGACGCGGCCAGCGCGACCTGGATGGTGAAAGTGTTCCCGGGCGAATATTTCGTCACGTCGCGCACCGACGAGGTGCTGGTGACGGTTCTCGGCTCGTGCGTGGCGGCGTGCATTCGTGACAGCCGCACCGGAATCGGCGGCATGAATCATTTCATGCTGCCGCAAAGCCGGGCTGGCAACTGGGCCGGCGATCTTCAGTCGACCCGTTTCGGCAATTTCGCGATGGAGAAGCTCATCAACGAGCTGCTGAAGGCTGGCTGCTCGCGCAATTCTCTTGAAATCAAGGTGTTCGGGGGCGGCAACGTGACCGACACGCAGAACGCGATCGGTACCGAGAACAGCAAGTTCATCCTGCGCTACCTCGAGGCCGAGGGAATGCGCTGCGCAGCCCAAGATCTCGGTGGTCAACTGCCTCGTCGCATTCATTACCATCCGGCGACCGGAAAAGTCGTCCGCCGCTTGCTGGGGACAAGCGAGTCCACCGCCGTTGCGCGGGAGGAAGGCGAGTACGGAAGCCGACTGTCAACACGCAGGGTGGCCGGAGAAATCCAGCTCTTCAACGAGTAGCAGGAAATCCAATGAACAGGCCGGTAAGAGTTCTCATCGTAGACGACTCGGCATTGATTCAGCAACTGCTGACCAGCTTGCTGTCGGCGGATCCCGAGATCGAAGTCGTCGGCACGGCCGGCGATCCCTATGTCGCGCGGGATCGCATCAAGGCGCTAAATCCCGATGTCGTGACGCTCGACATCGAAATGCCGCGCATGGATGGAGTGACGTTCTTGCGCAAGATCATGGCGCTGCGGCCCATGCCGGTGGTCATGATCTCCACGCTCACGCAGGCCGCTGCGGAAATAACCCTCGAAGCTCTCGAAGTCGGCGCTGTCGATTTCATCGCCAAGCCGACCACCAACGTGGCCAATACCTGGTCTGAACTGGCAGGTGAATTGCAAGCGAAAGTGAAGGCCGCCGCCCGCATGCGTGTCGGCGTTCGCCGTGCGTCGCCCGTTGTATCTGGCGCACCTGCATTGCGGCGGGAGCGGGCGGTCGACACCAGCAAGAAGATCATTGCGATTGGTGCGTCGACGGGCGGCGTTGAAGCTTTGAAGCAATTGCTCATGGATATGCCTGCGCTCTGTCCGCCAATCCTGATCACGCAACACATGCCGCCACGCTTTACGGCAGCTTTTGCGGAGAGACTCAATCGGGAATGCCCCATGACAGTCAGCGAGGCCGCGCATGGCGACGTGGTGGAGCCGAACCATGTCTACATCGCCCCCGGCTCGCATCATCTGGAACTGGTTCGCGTCGCTGGCCGCTATCAATGCGGCTTGAGTGAGGCGCCCCCTGTTTCGGGCCATCGGCCTTCGGTCGATGTCTTGTTCCGTTCATTCGCTCGCACCGTGGGCAGCGCGGCAATCGGCGTCATCTTGACCGGCATGGGCAAGGATGGGGCGGAAGGCTTGCTGGAGATGCGCAAGGCGGGCGCGGCCACCCTTGGCCAGGACGAGGCCTCGGCGCTGATTTACGGCATGCCGCGTGTGGCGTTCGAGCGTGGCGCGGTTATGCGGCAATATGCACTGTCGCATATGGCCGATGCCATTCTCGATGCGTGCGACGGGGCTGCCAAAGTACATGCGCAGGACGCGCGGGCAACCCGAGCGGCTACTGCAGGCCAATAATCGACACACTGCTAGGGACGAAGAAGGGGAGCATATCTATGGACGGGAATATGGCCGAACTGCCATTGCAACTGCCCCCGATCCTTGACGTCGGGGCAGCCACAGAGTTTCTCGACGCGGTGCGCCAACGCGTAAATGGTGGAGCGCAGCTGCGCGTCGATGCGTCGGCAGTCACGATGCTGACCGTTCCCTGCTTGCAGATCATGCTGGCCGCTGCGCGCAGTCAAGGACAGATCGGCGTCAAAAATCCGTCGAGCGAATTCATCAGTGCCTTTGAGGATCTCGGCATCGATTGGACGCAGGCCTTTGATTGCAGCGAAGAGCAAAGCGAGACTTTAAGCGAACAACAGGCGGACGCCGAGGATATTCAGCAACTTATGTCCGAAATCGGCGGGACGCATGCCGCAAGTGCTGCCGATCTTCAAGATAATTTACAAATTCAAAACAGCGAAACGCCTCAGCAACCCGCCATCGGAGAAGACGAGATACAATCGGGCAATCCG
>JAKALI010000236.1 GCA_021813195.1 Pseudomonadota bacterium | reverse complement strand
TCAGCCGCTGCAATTCCAGATCCTGAAAATGGATCGTCGTCGCGGCAATATCGTCGTCTCGCGGCGCACGGTCTTGGAAGAGACTCGTGCCGAGCAGCGTGCCGACATCGTGGCCCGACTGGGTGAGGGTCAGGTCATCGACGGTCTCGTCAAGAACATCACAGACTACGGCGCGTTCATCGATTTGGGCGGGATCGATGGCCTCTTGCACGTCACCGATATGGCCTGGCGGCGCGTCAACCACCCCTCCGAGATCCTCAACGTCGGCGACACGGTGAAGGTGCAGATCATCCGCATCAACCCCGACACACAGCGCATTTCGCTCGGCATGAAGCAGCTGCAGTCCGATCCCTGGTCGACGATCGAGGCCAAGTATCCGGTGGGGGCTAAACTCACGGGCACAGTGACCAACATCGCCGATTACGGCGCCTTCGTCGAACTGGAGCCGGGTGTGGAAGGCTTGATCCATGTCTCGGAGATGAGCTGGACGAAAAAGAATGTGCATCCGGGCAAGATCGTCTCGACCAGCCAGCAGGTCGAAGTGCAAGTGCTCGAGGTCGACCCGAATAAGAGGCGCATTTCTCTCGGGCTGAAGCAGACCCAGGACAATCCTTGGGACGCTTTCCTTGCTGCTCATCCCAAAGGAACGATCGTCGAAGGCCCGATTCGCAACATCACCGAATTTGGCCTTTTCATCGGTCTCGACAACGGGATCGACGGGATGGTCCATCTGTCTGATCTCGACTGGTCGCGTCCGGGTGACGAACTCATCAAGGAATATAAGAAGGGCGACATCGTGAAGGCCGTGGTGCTCGATGTCGACAGCTCGAAAGAGCGTATTTCGCTCGGCATCAAGCAGCTGTCTGGCGATCCGGCGGATACACTTGCTCGCTACAAGAAGGGCGATACGGTGACGTGCGAGGTCGTCGCCGTGCAGGAAAACGGCATCGAGGTGAAAATCGCCGACAGCGACATCACCACCTTCATCAAGCGTTCTGATCTGTCGCGCGACCGCTCCGAGCAGCGCCCCGAGCGCTTCACGGTGGGACAGAAGGTCGATGCTGCCGTGCTCACAGTTGACAAAGCGGCGCGCCGCATCACCGTCTCCATCAAGGCGCTGGAAATCGCGGAAGAAAAGCAGGCGGTCGCCCAGTACGGTTCGACCGATTCGGGCGCTTCGTTGGGGGACATCTTCAAGGCGGCGATCAAGAAGCGCGCGGAAGACGCCGAGAGCGAAGACGACGACCAGAGCTGATACAGTCCCGTCGGACGCAGGTGGGTCTCGGCGTCTCATTCAAGAACACAGGGAATGCGCGGTGCCTTGATGGTGCCGCGCATTTCCGCTTTCTTAACCCTATGCGCGCGGTGCGCGCGGCGGCCCGAACCTTGCTCTGAGGAATGGGCCGACTACCGCGGCGCCGGCATCGGGGATCCAGAAGGAGCACTTTTGGCATGTCGCAGGAAACAGAGGCCGTTCTTGACCGCAGGATGCTACGCCGGCGGTTGACGCTGTGGCGCGGCCTGGGCATCGCGGGTCTCGTGATCGCGCTGGGGGCTCTCGCTCTCAGGGGCGATGATCCCAGCGGTTTGTTTGCGGCCAAACATATCGCGCGGGTGACGATCGAAGGGACAATCACCGACGATCGTGATCAGCTCGAGATGCTACGTAAGATCGGGGAGAGCGACAAAGTCGCGGGGCTGCTCATCTTCGTCAACAGTCCCGGGGGCACGACGACGGGCGGGGAAGCCCTGTTCGAGCAATTGCGCACCGTCGCGGCCAAGAAGCCCGTTGTTGCACAGTTCGGCACGATCGCCGCATCGGCCGGATACATCGTCGGACTCGGCACCGACTACATCGTCGCGCGCGGAAATACGATCACGGGATCGGTGGGTGTCATCGTCCAATGGCCGGAGGTCGTCGAGTTGCTGGGCAAGGTCGGCATCAAGATGAATCAGGTCAAGAGCGGCGAACTGAAGGCGTCACCCTCGCCCTTCGAGCCGTTGGACGAAGGCGGCCGCCGCGTCATGGCTGAAATGATCAACGACGGCTACCAGTGGTTCATTGGCCTCGTGGAGCAGCGCCGCGGCGTAAAGTCCGCCGACATTCCCGGCCTGCAAGAAGGCCGCGTGTTCTCCGGTCGCGAGGCACTGAGCCTGAAACTCGTGGACGAGATCGGCGGCGAACGCGAGGCGCGACGCTGGTTGGAAGATGTGAAAGGGATCGAAAAGGATCTCAAAATCATGGATTGGAAGCCCGAGAAGGCAGGTACTTTCGGCCTGGGGGCGGCGATCGCGGCTCTGGGGACTGGCGTCTGGGGCGGCAATGCGCAGGTGCTGAGCGAATTGGCTCATCGGCTTGCCGGCGGTGCCGCGATGGGGCTTGACGGCATGGTCTCGGTTTGGCAACCTTCCGAAAAGTGAGAAAAAACAGGACCTTTCGGGGGATGGCGTGATCAAGTCGGAACTCATCCAGAAGATCGCGGACGCCAACCCGCATCTCTACCATCGCGACGTGGAGCGCATCGTCAACGTCGTATTCGATGAGATCGTCGAGGCCCTGTCACGCGGTGATCGTGTCGAACTGAGAGGGTTTGGAGCGTTCACCGTCAAGCATCGCGGGGCGCGCCAAGGGCGAAATCCGCGTACCGGTTCGCTCGTATCGGTGGAAGAGAAATTCGTTCCGTTCTTCAAAACGGGTAAAGAGCTGCGCGACCGGCTGAACGGGGTCGCTGCCCCCAAGAAATGAGGGGCTCATGCAAGCAGCGTTCGGGCGGTCAGAGGTTCGTCGACTGCTCTGACAGTTGAGAGCGCTGTTGGTCTTTCGTGATCGATGCGCTGGAGAAGGGACATCGACGTGCTGGGACGCACCATGAGCGTGATCGTTGTTCTACCTCTCGCGGTCCTGCTGGTGACGCTTGCCGTCGCCAATCGGCACCTTGTGGATATCAACCTTGATCCATTCCGTCCCGAGGCGCCCGCACTCGTGCTGACGCTACCGCTCTACGTCGTTCTTCTGGGCACCTTGATCGCAGGCGTCATCCTGGGCGGTACGGCAACCTGGTGGGGCCAGCGTCGTCACCGCCGCGAAGCGCGCAAGCGCGGCGCAGAAGCGCGGCGGTGGCACGAGGAAGCCGACCGGCTGGTTCGCGAACGCGATCTCGCGGTAGCCAAGAGTTCTCAGCATGGGCTGCCCGCCCCGGAGCGGCGCAGTGCAGCCTAACACTCACGCTTGCCAAGATTGCCCGGAGGCGATGGGCGGATGCGCGGGCACCGCGATATGCGATCCGCGCTGTTCGAGCGGCCGGGGCGCGCGCGCAGTCCTCCTGTTAAAACTCTCGGCATGACTAGCACCCCTGCAAAAGTGAAAATCTGCGGTATCACGGATCGGGCAGCGCTCACGGCGGCGGCAGAGGGCGGCGCCGACTACATCGGCCTTGTGTTCTTCCCCAAAAGCCCCCGAAATCTGAGCCTCGCGCAGGCTCGCGAACTCAGGGCCTGCGCCCGCGACCTGGGCGTGCGCGCCGTCGCTCTTCTGGTCGATCCGACAGACGAGGCTCTTGCGCGTCTCGTGGATGAGATCGATCCTGATCTCATTCAACTGCATGGGGCTGAGAGTGTCGCGCGGGTCGAGGATATCCGTTCGCGCTGGGGCCGGCCGCTCATCAAGGCCGTTTCTGTTGCTTCGTCGGATGATGCGGTCAAGGGCAAGGCCTATCACGCGCCTGATCGCCTGGCCGACATCATCTTGTTTGACGCCAAGCCCACCCTTGACGCCGATCTGCCCGGTGGCAACGGGCTTGTTTTCGACTGGCATGTGTTGGAACCCGTGATGGGTGAGCTGCCCTTCGCGCTCGCCGGCGGCCTGAATGCTGATAACGTCGCCGAAGCCATTCGCCGCACCGGGGCTCACATCGTCGACGTGTCGTCGGGGGTCGAGCGTGCACCGGGCGTCAAGGACGTCGAGATGATCCGCCGCTTTCTTCGCGCGGCGAAGGGCGCTAACTAGAGAGAGGCGCTGACGCGACAGCAGCAGGGTTGCTGACCGACTCCTCGGATTGCCAAACAGATTGGAAGAGGCATCATGGCGACGACGGCGAGTAAGGGTTCCGAGGCGAAGCTCAACAGTTTCCGTACGGGGCCAGACGACAAAGGCTTCTTCGGACTTTTCGGTGGCCGGTTCGTCGCCGAGACGCTGATGCCGCTGATCCTGGATCTGGAACGGGCCTACGAGGAGGCGAAAACTGATCCCGCATTCCAGGCCGAGATCGATCGTCTCAATACATTCTATTCTGGTCGGCCGAGCCCGCTCTATTTCGCCGAGCGCATGACCGCGGAATTGGGCGGCGCGCGCATCTACTTCAAGCGTGATGAGTTGAACCACACAGGTTCACACAAGATCAACAACTGCCTCGGCCAAATCCTGCTGGCCCGGCGCATGGGCAAAGCGCGCATCATCGCAGAGACGGGTGCGGGTCAGCACGGCGTCGCGGTTGCAACCGTGTGCGCCAAATATGGTATGCCGTGCGAAATCTACATGGGCGCGACCGATGTGGAGCGGCAGGCCCCCAACGTCGCCCGCATGAAGCTGTTGGGTGCCAAACTCAATCCTGTCACGGCCGGAGCAGGCACGTTGAAGGATGCCATGAACGAGGCGCTGCGGGACTGGGTGACGAACGTGTCGGACACCTACTATCTCATCGGCACCGCAGCGGGGCCCCATCCCTATCCGGCGATGGTGCGCGATTTCCAGTCGGTCATCGGTAAGGAAGTGCGCGAGCAGATGATCGCTGCCGAAGGACGCATCCCCGATACGCTGGTCGCCTGCATTGGTGGCGGATCGAACGCCATTGGTCTGTTCCATCCGTTCCTGGATGACACGCAGGTCGCCATCTACGGCGTGGAAGCCGGCGGTCACGGCCTCGACGTTGAAAACGGTCACGCTGCATCGATGAACGGCGGCTCGCCGGGTGTTTTGCACGGCAACCGCACGTATCTGCTTCAGGACGAAGATGGGCAAATTCTCGAGGGCCATTCGATCTCGGCGGGGCTTGATTATCCCGGCGTTGGTCCAGAGCACGCGTGGCTCAAGGATATCGGGCGCGTGACATACGTTGCGATCACGGACCAGGAAGCCCTGGAGGCGCTGCAATTCTGCACGCGGATGGAAGGCATCATCCCCGCCCTCGAGCCCAGTCATGCGCTCGCGTACGTGATGAAGCTCGCGCCCACGCTTCCCAAGGATAATCTGTTGGTGATGAACCTGTGCGGACGTGGCGATAAAGACCTCTTCACCGTGGCCAAGGCGCTGGGATTGAAGATCTAGGCCACCCGAGGGCCGCAGGCCGGGCATCTCGTGCCTCGGCGCGCATCGCGCTGCGACTTCAATCCGCGAGGGCACCGGCAGGCCAGCCATCGCACCCGGCGTCCAGAAGCCCAATTGACGCCGGTTGATCGCATCAGTACCGAGCACGCACCCCGCAGCCCGCACGGCGCTTTGTTGCAACAACAGGACTCCAACGAGATGGCGAACCCGACCCGCATCGATACCTGCTTCGCCAAATTGAAAGCCGAGGGCCGCGCCGCACTCGTCACGTTCGTTTCGGCGGGTGATCCCGACTACGACACGAGTGCCAAAATCCTTGATGGTTTGCCGCGTGCCGGCGCGGACATCATCGAACTCGGCATGCCGTTCTCCGATCCCATGGCCGACGGTCCGGCAATACAGATGTCCTCTCAGCGCGCGCTGAAGGGTGGGCAAAACATGGTCAAGACGCTACAGTTGGTGCGCGACTTCCGCCGGCGGGATGACGCGACGCCGATCGTTCTCATGGGTTACTACAATCCCATCTACGTGTATGGCAATGAGCGCTTCCTCGATGATGCGGTGGCGGCCGGCGTCGATGGACTGATCGTGGTCGACGTGCCGCCAGAGGCCGACGAGGAGCTCTGTCTGCCGGCCATCGGCCGTGGACTGAATTTCATCCGCCTTGCCACACCCACGACGGACGAAAAGCGTCTGCCCGCCGTACTCGCCAATACATCGGGCTTCGTCTATTATGTATCTATTACGGGGATCACGGGAGCGGCGGCTCCGGTTGCCCAAGACGTCGCAGGCCACGTTAGCCAACTGCGCAGGGCCACAGATCTCCCTGTCGCCGTCGGGTTCGGCGTAAAAACACCCAAGCAGGCCAATGAGTTGGCGAAGTTCGCTGACGGGGTCGTTGTCGGGTCTGCGCTTGTGAGCGCCATTGCGGCCAGTTTGGATGAGCATGGAAATGCCACTGGCACGACCGTGTCGGGGGTTCTACAACTGGTGGCACAACTGAGCGGGGCCTTGAAAGGTACCTGAGCCAGGCCAATTGGTTGTAGTATGCCAAGACTAACCCGTTGCGGCATGGCGCGAGGCGCCGGCGCTGAACGAGACAAGTTGCAAGCGACCGCGTGGAGTGCATGAGCGGGCTGCTTGCTCGGCGTGGCGCGTATGCCGTGCGGTTTCTGTTTGGTGAGGATGAAGGAGCTCAAACGGCGTGAACTGGATCAACAACGTCGTCCGGCCAAAAATCCGCAGCTTCCTGACGACGAAGCGCGAAGTGCCGGACAATTTGTGGGTCAAATGCCCCGAAAGC
>JAKALI010000235.1 GCA_021813195.1 Pseudomonadota bacterium | reverse complement strand
GAATGTTGGCATCGGTGATGTTGGTCGTGTAGCTGCGGTAACGTTCGAGGAACCAGTTGCCGATCTCCTCGCCCCGCTCGTCCCACGCCGCCGATCCACCGTCGCGCAGGTCGAACGGCGAGAAACCGTAGACGGTGATCGCCGCGCGCCCTTCCGGCACCTGGGTGGGGTCGAACTGGCACTGCATGTGCGACGCCATGGTGCAATCCGTCGATCCGGGCGCCCAGACGTCGCCGTAGCGGAAGTTATCGAAGAGCCGCAGAAAGCGCTCCAGCGTCGCGGGCGTGTAGTTCGCCAAGATGACGCGGCCGGCCTCGTCTCCCGCCTTGTACTTCGGCGGCTCCTTGAGCGCGAGATGCAGCGGTGCGATGCAGAATGCGCCGGTCTGCACGCGGCGAGCACGAGCGGCGACGCCTGCGTCAACGGTCTCGATCATGTCGCCGATCAGCCAAGGATGGATCTGGCCGATGACGGCGTTTTTGGCCTTAATCGTCTCGCCACCTTTGAGGCGCACACCGACGGCCCGGCCGCCCTGGACCAGCACCTTCTCGACCTCGGTCTCCTTGCGCAGTTCGGCACCATAGCCGTTCAAGCAGTTGATCAGCGCCGTGACCAACGCACCGCTGCCGCCGACCGGAACACCGATCGGGTAGGTGTGAACCATTCCCGGCATCGTATAGAGAATGAAACCGGTGCCCTTGTCCTCCGGTCCGGTGAGCGTCTCCGCCGCGAACTTGAGCAGGTGAATGATGAGCTTGTCGCTTTCGAACCACTCGCGGCAGATGTCGAGCTTGCTCTGCATCAGCGCCCGGAAGATCTCCTGCTCTGCGGGGCTCTGGTCGAGCAGAGCGAAGAACTGCCCCTGAGGCGGCGACGGCACGAAGAGGCTCTGCGTGACGAGCGGAACGACCTTCATGCTCATCTCGGCGAACCGGCGGTAAGCCTCGGCGTCCCGCGG
This sequence comes from Pseudomonadota bacterium, assembly GCA_021813195.1. The sequence continues at coordinate 5,683 of JAKALI010000235.1, read as the reverse complement.
CGAAATCTTGGCGATCGACTGACAGGTGCGATCGACGTCCTTGTAGGTGATGAGGCTTGTCTGATCGTCGAAGATCGTGGAGTACACGGCGTCCGGGTAGAGATATTTCAAGCCGTGCTTGGACAGGAGCTTCAGCTCGTCATTGAGGATCAATGGGTTGGCCTGGATGTTCACGTGCAGCGAGGAATGCACGTCGAACTTAAAACCAGGCTCGAGAATCTCCTGCGTCACGACGCCGCCGCCGAACCAGTTGTTGCGCTCGAGGACGAGCACCTTTTGGCCGGCTTTTGCCAGGTACGCCGCCGTGGTGAGCCCGTTATGCCCCGCACCCACGACAATCACGTCATATTCGTTAGCCATCGTTCGTTCCTGCGTTTGGGATCAGCTCGTACGCGCTCGACGGCCATCTGCCGTTCTGCGCCGCACGGGTTAAAACTCTCCAATCAGATCGGATAGTGCTGGTCGGGATCTTCGACGCTAACCCAATGGACTTCGGTAAATTCATTGATTCCCGCGTGTCCGCCGAAGCGGCCGTATCCGCTCGCCTTCATGCCGCCCAGCGGCATCTGCGCTTCGTCGTAGACCGTGGGCCCATTGATATGGCAGCAGCCGAATTCGAGCCGGTTGGCGATCTCCAGGGCCTTCTTGACGTCGCGCGAGAAGATCCCCGCCTTCAAGCCATATTCGGTGTCATTGGCGACCTGGATCGCCTCTTCGACGCCGTTCACCCGCACCATGCAGGTCACAGGACCGAACGACTCCTCATAATAGATCTTCATCTTCGGCGTGACCTTGTCGAGCAGCGCCGGCTGCATGATTGCGCCCTCGACCGCGCCGCGGACGAGCGCTTCAGCGCCTTTGCTGACAGCGTCGTCGATCAGCCCATCGACCCGCTTCGCGGCCTCTTTGCTGATCAGCGCCCCGAGAGGAGCATTGGACTTCATCGGGTCGCCGGCGCTGAGAGACTCGACCTTCTTCTTCATTTTCGCGGCGAACTCGTCGGCGATCTTATGATCCAGTACGACCCGCTCGGTCGACATGCAGATCTGGCCTTGATGCATGTATGCGCCGAAGGCCGTCGCACGAACCGCCTTGTCGATGTCCGCATCTTCCAGCACCAGAAGCGGCGCCTTGCCGCCAAGCTCGAGAAGAACGGGCTTGAGATATTTCGCGCCGATCGCGGCCACGACACGACCGACTGCTGTGGAGCCAGTGAAGTTCACGCGGTGCACTGCTGGATGGGCTATAACAGCCTCGACAACCTCCGGCGCGTCCTCGCGGGTGTGGGTAATGAAGTTCATCACGCCCGGGGGCAATCCCGCGTCGATCATCAATTGAGCGAGTTGATACTGGGTGCCAGGGCTATTCTCCGACGCTTTCAGCACCACCGTATTGCCGCAGGCGAGCGCGGTACCGAATGCGCGTACCGCAAGAATGATCGGCGCATTCCAAGGCACGATCGACAGGACAACGCCGACCGGCCGTCGAAACGCGCAGGAATACGAACCAGGCTTGTCGGCCGCGATTATTTCCCCTTTGATGTGGGTGGTCAGCGATGCCGCCTCCCGCAGCATCCCTGCCGCCAGCCTCACGTTGAAGCGGACCCTGGGCATGGAAGCGCCGGTCTCCCCCATCATGCTCGCGACGAACGATTCCGCCCGCTCCTCGAGCAGGCCGGCGGCCTTGAGCAAAATGTCACGGCGTTGATTGGGGCCCGTTTTGGACCACGCCGGAAAGGCCTTTGCGCAAGACTCGACCGCCTTAATGGCATCCCGTCCCTTGGCCGCGGCAAAAGTGGTCACCTCGGTCCCCGTCACCGGATTGCTGCGGACGCCGACACTACCGTCAAGCGCTGCAACGCGAGCATTGTCGATCAGCAACCCCACATCCATGGCGATCCTCACCCGTTCAATACCGTTCGATCAGCACGGAACTTTCACCGTCCGCGGCTCCAAACAAGCAAAAACTGAGACTTCTGTCAAAAACGTTTGAGACGTATCTCAGATTCATCGGCTCGTCTGCTGCATTGCAGCAGACATTCTTCCGCCGTCGGCGTTCAGCGCGGCTGCGATGACCGTGGCCACGCCCCCGCTGCCGCGCACCCGGCCAGCCGCGCACGCGTCCTGAATAATTGTTCGCGGCCTGCCGCGGATCAGGCATTCAAAATCGGTCTTGGCATAACGCTTGCGAATAGGTCCCGGGACTGCAATCAATCGGGCCGGCCGGGGCCACGATATCGAAGGCCTCCGGTACATTGAGGACATTGGCTTCAGCAGAGGTCTCGTATTTTGGTGCGAACTAAGCGATTTCGACTTCACGCCACCGATCAGGACAAAAGCACCCGGACAAAGGCGCTATTGATGGACGCCGCCGTGACGGCGTTCGCGAAATACGGCGTCGAAGGCGCGGCGATCAGCCAAATTACGTCCATCGCCCAGGTCGCCAACGGGACATTCTACTACCATTTCCGCGACAAGACCGAGCTGGTCGACGCCGTCGCCCACGCCGTCGCGGCCTCGCTCGTTGATCAGGTCGATGCAGCCATCGGCGGGGTCTCCCACGGGGCGGAACGCGTTGCCCTGGCGACGCAATATTTTATCCATCTAGCGGCGGCGGACCCGGAATGGGGACGGCTGATCGCGGAGGCAATGACGAATACGGGCAATTTCAGGAAACAGATCTCGCGGGGAATTCGAAAAGACATAGCAATCGGCATCGAGCAAGGCCACTTCGACGTCGAGCTGACGGAGCTGCTTCTGACCAGCCTTCTGGCCATCGTCGGCACTGCACTTAGAGAGCGGCTGGATAACCCGAAAGGTGAACAATCTGAGAGCGCCGCCGCGGAAATGATCTTACGGGTGCTGGGCGTGCCGCCGAAATTGGCTCGCGCGCTACCCGGCCGTGTGATTGCAAGATTTGGCGACGTGACGAAAGGGCAGCCTGCGGCTCCGTGACCGTGGACGCAGGTTTCATAAGCAAGATCCGTCACGCGTCTCCGAGCCGAACGTCGTCCTACACGAACGAACTCGCCTCATTGAACCAGCGGTCCGGCGGCGTTTGCCAGCCCCGATCAAGAAATCGGGCGCTTGCCACTTGATGGGCTCGTCCTCGATATCGATCGTCTGATAGTGACTTGGAAACAACTCGATGCGATGGCCGTCAGGGTCCCGCAGATAGAGGAAGCGCGCGAGACCCGGACTGAAATGCCGGGCGGGTCCGAACTCGACCTGGCCCGCCATGTCCGCCCTCACCAGAATATCTCCGGCCAACATTAGGTTGAGTGTTTCAGGCACCGTGAACGCAAAGTGATGGAGTCGGGGAAGCGGCGCGAGCGCGCGCTTGGCACGCACTGGTGGAATCCGCCGTTCCTGGTGCCGCTGGTCGAGGTGATCGAGACGCAGTGGACGACGCCGGACGCGGTCGCCTTCACGATGAAGCTCCACGCCGACGCCGGCAAGAAGCCGGCGCACGTCAAAAAGGACGTGCCCGGCTTCATCGGCAACCGCCTGCAGCACGCGTTGTGGCGCGAGGCGATCGCGCTGGTCGAGAACGGCATCTGCGACGCCGAGACCGTCGACACCGTCATCAAGGCGGCGTTCGGCCGCCGGCTCGCCGTGCTCGGGCCGTTGGAGAATGCCGACATGGTCGGCACCGATCTCACTTTGGCGATCCACAAGACCGTGCTGCCGGCGATCGACTTGCGGCCCGGCCCGTCGCCTTATCTGGAAAAGCTCGTTGCTGACGGCAAGCTCGGCTTCAAGTCCGACGAAGGCTTCCGCACATGGACGCCGGAGCAGCAACAGGCGCTGCGGGCAAAAGTGCTGCAGCATTTGAAGCAGGCCCGCGCGCGGGACATCTGACAAACCGCGCAGCGGCGGTACGCAATAACCGAGGGGAAGACAGTGAGCCAGAAGCCCAACAAGGTCATCATCACCTGTGCAATCACAGGATCGATCCACACCCCAACTATGTCGGATGCACTTCCGATCACTCCAGATCAGATCGCCGAGGAGGCGATTGGTGCGGCTGAAGCGGGCGCTGCAATCCTACACTTGCATGCACGCGATCCGAACGACGGACGCCCGACGCCAGATCCAAAGGTTTTCATGCAATTTCTGCCGCGCATCAAGCAGGGCTGCGACGCAGTCATCAACATTACGACTGGCGGCAGTGTGAAGATGACGGTTGAGGAGCGGCTCGCGGCTCCGCTTATGGCCTCACCTGAGATGTGCTCCCTCAATATGGGTACGATGAACTTTGCGCTCTATCCCATGGCCGCACGCTACAAGGAGTGGAAATACGCATGGGAAAAAGACTATCTGATCCAGTCCGATGACAATATTTTCCGTAATACGTTCCGCGACATTGAAAAAATCTATAAGCTTCTGGGTGAAGGACATGGCACCAAATTCGAGCACGAGTGCTACGATGTGGGCCACCTCTATAATCTGGCGCATTGCATTGACCGTGGCCTGTTTAAGCCGCCTGTGTTCCTACAGCTCATCTTCGGCATTCTTGGCGGCATCGGCCCCGACATGGACAATCTCTTGTTCATGAAGCGCACGGCAGACAAACTGTTCGGAGATCAGTATCTCTGGTCAGTGCTTGCGGTAGGACGCCATCAGATGCCGTTTGCGACCCAGGCGACCATGATCGGCGGCAACGTCCGTGTCGGCCTTGAGGATAGTTTGTCCATCAGTCGCGGAAAACTTGCGAAATCTAATGCCGAGCAGGTAGCCAAGATTCGACGCATTGTTGAGGAATTGGGCTACACGGTAGCATCGCCTACTGAGGCACGAGCTATGCTCGGTTTAAAGGGCGGCGATGGCGTAAGCTTTTGATGGCCGCCAAGCTACGACCACCGCTTTCGTCGTCACCGGTGATCTACTGACCGGTTCCGTGGTAACGTACGGCCACGACGCGCTGCGGCTGTAACGCACTGAAGTTGTCCGGCTTGACGGCGGCACGAGAGGGGGCCCACTGCTACGTAGAGTCAGCCTTCCATTATGTAGATGGATGCCCCGCTTGGGCGCGGAAAAGTCCTGAGGAAACACATGGTTCAGAAGATCGCGCTCGAAGAGCACGTGCTCACCCCCGGCCTGGTCGATTACTGGCGGCCGACCATGACCGAGGTGCCCCCGGCCTTCGTGGACCAGCTCTACAAGCGGCTGACGGACTTCGACGCGCTGCGGCTCGAAAGCATGGACAAGGCCGGCATCGCCAAGGCGGTGCTGTCGGTCTCAGGCCCCGGCGTGCAGGCCGAACGCGACGCCGGCGTAGCCACGCGCAAGGCGCGCGAATCCAACGATTTTCTTGCCGAGCACATCGCCTGCCATCCCGACCGCTATGCCGGCTTTGCCCACGTCGCGGTACAGGACGCCCGTGGCGCCGCGCAGGAGCTCGAGCGCTGCGTGCGCGAGCTCGGCTTCAAGGGCGCCATGATCAATGGCCACACCAACGGCCTCTATCTCGACCATCCCTCGGTGGCGCCATTCTGGGAGGCGGCCGAGGCGCTCGGCGCGCTGGTCTACATCCACCCGACCGATCCGCTGGTGCCGGCGCCCGTGCTCGACGGCGTGCCGGCCTTGCGCCGCGCCACCTGGGAATGGGGCTTCGAGACCGGCTCGCACGCGCTGCGGCTGGTCTTCTCGGGCCTGTTCGATCGTTATCCCAAAGCCAAGGT